>JAKUTG010000071.1:2631-9840 GCA_022447905.1 Pseudomonadales bacterium
CAAGATTGGTGAAATTTTGGCGGCGATTCATCAGAAATATGCCCAGTTAGGGGACAAATTATGAACAAGCCCCTGCCCACTCTAACTCTGAAGGACTTCGCCTCGGACCAGGAGGTAAGGTGGTGTCCCGGTTGTGGCGACTATGCGATTTTGAAAACTATGCAGAAGTTGATGCCGGAACTAGATAGGCCGAGAGAAAGCCAAGTGTTTGTTTCAGGCATTGGCTGCTCATCCCGATTCCCGTATTACATGAACACGTATGGGTTCCACACTATTCATGGGCGCGCACCCGCAATTGCCACTGGCGTGAAACTAGCCAACCCCGAACTCGATGTTTGGGTAATTACCGGTGACGGCGATGGTTTTAGTATTGGCGGTAACCATATGTTGCATGCTATCAGGCGGAACGTGGATCTGCAGATATTGGTGTTCAACAACCAAACTTACGGTCTCACCAAGGGCCAGTACTCACCGACTTCACAGATTGGTACACGCTCCCCCTCTTCGCCGGAAGGGTCTATCGATTCACCTTTATCACCTTGTTTTGTCGCATTTGGTTCGGGCGGCACATTCATAGCCAGGTCCATAGATACTGAAGCCAGACATCTTTCCGAAACAGCAAAGAAAGCACATGCTCACAAGGGTGCTGCCTTTATCGAAATTTTACAGAACTGCCCCATTTACAATGATGGCATTTTTGAACAGGTTAAAGATAAGAAACTGGCACCAGATTTTCGCGTCGAAGTAGAGCATGGGCAGCCCATTACCTTTGGACGAGACAACGAAAAAGCTATCCACCTTAACCGCGAGAAACTTTCACTCGAAATAATTGCAACAGCTGGTAATGAAGACAAAGTGCTCGTTCATGACGAGGCTAATAGGTCTCAGGCGCAGTTACTGTCAGCTATGGACGGGCCGGAATTTCCTACTGCTGTTGGTGTATTATTCCGCGAAGAAAAAACTTCTTTTACTGAAGAGTCGCAGCGTCAGCGCAAGAAAGCCCGGTCAAAGCCAGGTTCACTCAGGGCACTACTACACAGCGGTCATACCTGGGATGTGAAATAATCACTGATCTATAAGATCAACTGTCTGGAGTCACGGCCCATGCGTATCAAGGTCCTAATAACATTTCTCGTTTCATTGCTGACCGCTCAATCCTTCGCTCAAATGCTTGAAGACGAAGCCGTGGAATGGTTACAGAATCTCATTCGTATAGATACGATCAATCCTCCAGGTAATGAATACCGGGCGGTCGATTTCTACTCTCGCATTTTCGAGGCTGAAGGTATTGATTACCACACTGCAGAAAGTGCGGAAGGCCGCGGGAATATCTGGGCAAGGCTAGAGGGAGGCGATGAACCTGGATTAATTTTATTGCAACATACCGATGTGGTGCCGGCGGAGGAAGAATTCTGGACTATAGAACCGTTATCTGGCGAAATCCGCGATGGTTATATCCTTGGCCGTGGTACCCGTGACATGAAAGGGCTGGGTATTATCCAATTGGCGACTTTTCTCAGTTTGCACCGTTCTGGCGTTGAGCTAAATAGGGATATCATCTTTCTGGCTACAGCCGATGAAGAGGCTGGTGGTTACTTTGGCGTGGGCTGGTTGATTGAGAACCGTTCGGAAATATTCGATGGTGCTGGAGTGCTGCTCAACGAAGGAGGTGGTGGCAGTCGCAGCGAAGACGGCAATGTCGTGTTTGGCGTAGAAGTTACGCAAAAGGTACCGGTGTGGTTGCGCTTGAATGCGATTGATACCCCTGGGCACGGTTCATCGCCACGTACCACAAGTTCGGTAACACGCATTGTACAGGCTTTGAATATCTTACTTGAGAACCCGTTTCCTCCGCGGATCATTGGCCCTGTCGCTGAGTATTTTGGGGAGTTGTCGGTGGACATGGATGAAGAATGGGGACCTGCCTACGCTAACATCAGCGAAGCTATTCGAGATCCCGATTTTGTGCAGAAGCTGCATGAAGCTCGACCTGGCCATAACTCACTGGTGCGCGATACTTGCTCAATGACGCGTCTTAGTGGATCTTCCAAGATCAATGTGATCCCACCGGAAGCATGGGCTGAACTGGACTGCCGCATCCTACCGGACAAGCCGGCCGAGGTATTTATCTCTGAGCTGGGAGCGATGATCGTTGATACCGGTGTCGAGGTCGAAACCATCATGGCGTTCACGCCAGCTATTTCTGAAACTAGCACCCGGTTATTTGCCGCTATTGAAGCTGTAACGCAAGAATTGCACCCCGGTTCACGTGTTCTACCGTCTGTTAGCACCGGTTTTACTGATAGTCATTTCACTCGTGATTTGGGCATCGTCAGTTACGGTTTCAATCCGCTTATAACCAACAGTGGCGAACATACCGGTGTGCATGGTAATGATGAGCAGGTGGGTGAGGAGGCCTTTAGAAGGGCGGTAGGTGATTATTACGCTGTAGTACGGAATGTTGTAATTGACTAGGTTGTGGCCGAATGTCAAATTTCTACTTTATGGGTTAAAGTGAACCACATACATGAGCTCTTCACTCGTCAATCGCCGTAAGTTTCTCCAAATGGGAGCCACTGGTATCGGTATTTTTGCAGCTGGTGGCCTAGTGCGTAATTCTCAGGCTGCATCTTCAGCTTCCTCTGCTCCTTTTTACAAATTGAAAGACATCGGTCCACTTCAAGCTCCTGATGAAAATGGTTTTATGTTGCCATCTGGTTTTAGTTGCCGGGTGGTCGCGCGCTCAGGGGAGGTACCGGTAGGGACATCAGGGTACACCTGGCACTCTTCTCCTGATGGTTGTGCGTGCTTTCCCACGACTGATGGTGGTTGGGTCTACGTTTCCAATAGCGAATTGGGCAGACGGGAAGGCGGAGTAGGCGCTTTGAGGTTTGATTCTCGGGGTGAAATAGTCGACGCCTATTCAATTCTGGAAAACACTTCTGTTAATTGCGCGGGTGGTGCGACCCCTTGGGGCACCTGGCTTTCCGCCGAGGAAGTCGAAAGGGGGCAGATCTACGAATGCGACCCGATGGGAAATGATCCAGCAATAGTGCAGCCGGCTTTGGGTACATTTAAACATGAAGCCGCTGCCATCGATATGGATAACGATTGTGTTTACCTGACGGAAGACCAGCCCAATGGCGGCTTTTATAGATTTGTTGCGACCACTGGTCTGCCTAACCTTAGCGTAGGCCGTCTTGAAATCGCAGCGGTTACAGAAAAAGACGGATTACAGGAAGTAAACTGGCTGCGAGTGCCTGATCCCTTGGCACGATATGCTCCGACCAGAAATCAGGTGTTAGGCTATACGCCGTTTCGTGGGGGTGAAGGTATCGTTTTCCATGAGGGCCATATTTATTTCGCTACCAAGAGAGACAATCGCGTCTGGAGTTATGACACTGGATCCAAGGAGATCGAAATTATTTACGATGCCAGGACTAGCGATAATCCAATCTTGACTGGTGTAGACAATGTTGACATCACGGCCGGTGGTGATGTGCTGGTTGCAGAAGATGGAGGTGATATGCAATTGGTGGTCATTACACCTGAAGGAGAATTATTTCCCCTCTTTAAAATCATCGGGCATGATCGATCTGAAGTATGCGGACAAGCCTTTGATCCTTCCTATCAGCGTCTCTACTTTTCTTCACAACGTGGCATCACCGGAAGCAGGCTAACTGGCGGCATAACCTACGAGATGATGTATACCGGTTAAGGGTACTCCTTCGGTCCATATACACAAAATCTGATATTTGCTACGCTCGGTTACTCAGATTTGTGGGAGGGTGACATGGCAACGAATTCAGACAAAAAGAACGCTCGACCCCAGAACCTTTCTCGGCGAGATTTGCTGAAGGGCGCCGGTATAGTTGGCGCCGCTGCGGTGAGTTCAACCACCGCCTCTCAGATTATTGCCCAGGATTCGCCGCAAGTCTATCAGGCTAACAGCCCTGTAGCCTTGGAAGCTTTAGAAGCATTAACCGCTGAAGAGGCAGAGACACTTGAATCGATTTGCGATTGTCTGATTCCCTCCGATGAGAATGGTTCTGGAGCAAAGGAGGCCCGAGCGGTGCACTATATCGATAGATCCTTGGCCAGTAATAACAAGGATGCGCGTCATAACTATATGGTTAGCCTGGCTGCTATTAATGATTATTCGCGCAAGACTCGCGGCGCACCGTTTTACCAATTGATTCGTGATCACCAAGACTCCATTCTCTTGGGTGTACAAGCCAACAAGATCCCAGGCTGCGCACCGAGTGGCAGTGCTTTCTTCAATATGTTGCGAAACCATACTATCGATGGCACTTTCTGTGATCCCTACTACGGCGGCAACCAGAACTTCGTGGGCTGGGACATGATTCGGTATCCCGGTATCCGATTGTCAGCCTCCGAAACCGATGTTGCCCAAGGCGCCGAGCTGGAGCCCAATCACCAGTCAGCCTACGATAACGACACTTATACCAAGATGGCTAACAACATGCGTATGAGCAACCGCGGAGGTAGGGATAATGCCTAAAAAACTACCGAAAACCGACATTGTGATCATAGGCTTGGGAGCGGCTGGTGGTGTGGCTGCATTACCCCTCACCAATGCAGGTTTCAAAGTCACTGGAATTGAAGCTGGAGGTTGGTTGAGTCCGCGTGATTTCGCCCCGGACGAATTGCGTAATGGTGCTCGTAATTGGCCGCAATCGGTGCAGAAAGCTGCAACGGAAGCGCCTACCGTGAGAGCAACTTCCAATGACATAGCAGTGCAGGGTGGCCATCCGATGATGAATGCGGTTGGCGGTACTACTATGCACTACTGGGCGCAGAGCTGGCGTCTCAATCCCTGGGACTTCAAGGTTGTCAGCGCCACGCGCCAGCGTTATGGCAGTCACCGCCTACCAATGGACTCCACGGTAGAAGATTGGCCTTTTGGATACGAAGAATTAGAACCGTATTATGATAAGGTGGAGTACGCTGTTGGTATTTCCGGGCAGGCTGGGAATGTGCAGGGTTCAATTAATCCAGGTGGTAATATCTTTGAAGGCGAGCGAATGCGGGAATACCCTATGCGGCCGCTGCGCTCTTCTCCTTTCACTGATTTGATGGGCGAAGCGGCATACCGGCTCGATTGGAACCCTTTCCAGGGGCCGGCGGCTATAACCAGTGAGCTCTACGATGGAAGACCGCCCTGCCAGTATCACGGTTTCTGTAACAAGGGGGGTTGCCATGTTCAGTCTAAGAGCTCCACTGCTTTTACTACCATTCCCAAGGCGGTTGACTCCGGTAATCTTAACGTTGTCACGTTTGCCAGAGTAATCAACATTGTTACTGATAACGATGGCAAGGTTACTGGAGTTGATTACATTAGGGGGAACGAAACCTTCTTTCAACCTGCAGACGTGGTGCTGATTGCCAGTTATGCCTATGAGAACGTGCGCCTACTGCAATTGTCTAAGTCGCGAGCTTTCCCTAATGGTTTGTCCAACAATGCTGGGCAGGTTGGCAAACATTATCTGAGTCATCACCAAGGTTCACCAGTGCTTGCTCTGTATCCGAAAGACCTCCATAACTGGTATGGGCTGCCCGCCCAGGGCGTTGCTATTGATAACTGGGCTGACGACAATTTTGATCACAGAAACATGGATTTCATTGGGGGGGCTAACTTATGGGTGCACACTGATCGCAAACCCATGGGTGCCGCCAAGATGAGCACTTTCGGGGAAGCCCGTAACTGGGGTTCCGAGTGGAAATCCTTCATTATGAAGAATGCTGATCGCAGCAATACCTCTTATATTCAGAAAACCACTTTGCCATATGAAGGGAATTACCTGGACCTTGATCCCGTGGTGAAGGATCCGCTTGGATTCCCGGTAACGCGCATTACTGCCCGCTATCGCGAGAACGAAAAACGTATCGCCGCGTTTGCGGCCGATAAAATGGAGCAGTGGTATTTGGAAGCTGGAGCAACTAAAGTCATCAAGACTGGTCCCGGCAATACTATGGGTGCATCCACCCACGCGTATGGAGGCACACGGATGGGAAATAACAACGAAACGAATGTCGTAAACCAGTGGGGGTTTTCGCACGAGGTGCCCAATCTAGGGATACTTGGCGCCTCTGTCATGGGTACTAGCGGAGCACACAATCCAACGCTTACAGTTCAAGCTCTGGCTTGGCGTACGGCGGACTATCTGGCGAATAACTGGCGCTCTGTGGTCGGCTAGTTTGTATTAAAACTTTTTAAGCTTTTCTCGAAACAGGTGTTCAGACATAAATGGGATTGAGTCATCAAAAAATCCCTGTTCTAGATGCTTTTCGTTTTTTTGCCTCCGTGCTAGTGGTGCTAGTTCACTACGAAGTCATCTTTGGCGAATCCGTCGTCTATGGCACCTTTGCCACCACAGCGGTATCTTGGTTCTTTATCGTCAGTGGCTTCATTCTCTCGTATACCTATCCGAGTCTGGATTCCCTCCAGGACTACCGGCGTTTCTACCTCCACAGAATAATTCGGATATATCCCGTGTATTTTCTGGCTGTCGTCGTTTCTTCGCTATTTGTCTCCCTTAACTACTTGGCCATAGGTGATGAGTTTTTCAGTGAAGTTAATCGACCCTTCGAGTTGATTCACGATCTACCGGAACAGAAAGAAGCCACATTTTTTACACTGGCGACGCTGCGACACCTGGTCTTTGCCCAGTCTGTTGGAAGCGCTGGGACACTTAAACTCGTATTCAACGGACCCCTTTGGTCAATTGTGCTCGAGATTTATTTTTATCTTGCCTTTCCTTTACTGCTTTTGATGATTAAACCGCTTAACACGATGACAAGGGTTATAGCAGCGTTCATTACGGGTTATTTGCTGCAGTTATGGCTGATACAGGTGAACCTACCCGAGGCGGAGTCCTACGATGTAATCAACCTTAACGTACCGGTGTATACCAATCCCTTCATTCGCGGTATCGAGTTTATATTTGGTATGTTGCTTTATAAGGTTTTTACTTTTTGGGATCTTCAGAAAATAGTTGGGAGATCAAACTGGACACCCACAATCATGACTGTGTTGCTTTATGTCATTGTGGTGATATATGTGCATGCCAACATACCTTACCAATACAGTTCGTTTTTCTTGCTAGTCCCCTACGTAACAATAATGATCTCTGCATTGCTGAGAATTCAGTTGAATCCCTCAAACCCCATAGTTCGATACTTCACTAC
>JAKUTG010000072.1:0-9828 GCA_022447905.1 Pseudomonadales bacterium
CTTTCCTGACAATATCTTGTGCGCAGTCAATCATGAAATGGCCAATGAAAGCACCAAAGTTTGTGAAAGCGATGAAGTTGCATTTTTCCCACCTGTAACTGGAGGTTAAAGGGTTATATGAGCCAAAATACTATCAAAATTGGATTCCTTACTATTTCGGATAGGGCTTCTCGTGGCGTTTATGAAGATATCAGCGGTCCTGCGATGCAAGAGTGGATTTCAAAGGCAGTAATAAACCCATATGAGACAGTTTCAAGAATTATTGAGGATGAGCAGCCTGTAATCGAAAAAACCCTTATCGAAATGAGTGACACTCTCGGTTGCAATTTAATTCTCACCACTGGTGGAACTGGCCCAACTACCAGAGATGTGACGCCCGAGGCTACCCAATCTGTTTGCGAAAGAATCTTTGACGGTTTTGCCGAGCAAATGAGAAAAGTGTCACTTCGAACTGTACCGACTGCCATTCTATCTCGTCAAATTGCTGGAACTAGAGGCAATAGTCTAATCATTAACCTGCCAGGGAAGCCTGTGGCTATTGCTGTATGTCTTAGTGCAGTGTTCTTGGCGGTACCTAAATGCCTAGAGTTACTAGATAATTCAAAATTGCAAATAAATAGAGATTTTGTCGAAAAAGATTTTAGTTAGTGTTTTCATCATGATTGCTCGTCAAATAGATGTACATTACCTATACAGTACCCTTGAAAACCAACAAAAGTAGCAGTTCAAGTATCGCTCACAGTGTTATGTTATACGCCATACTTCGCATGTAAATTGGCTTCTAATAGTACCTTTGTGTAGGCGTGTTTAGGTGCGCGAATGACATTCTCGGTAGTCCCAGTTTCGACTATTTCGCCGTGATACATAATCACTATCCGATCTGCCAAATGTCTGACGACATGTAGGTTGTGAGTGATGATCAGAATTGACAACGACATACTCTCGCGTAGCTCTGCAAGCAGATTGAATATCTCTCCTTGAATCGACACATCAAGGCCTGCAGTCGGTTCGTCAGCGATAATCATTTTTGGACGTAATGCCAAAGCACGAGCCACCCCTACGCGCCGGGCCTGACCACCGGACATCTCATGGGGATACCGATCCACGAAATCCGCTGACAACCCCACCAATTCCAACAGACGGATGGCCTCGTCTCGTAAATTAAGACCACTTGCTTTTCCCGAAACGATCAATGGTTCAATCACCGAGGTTCCAACCCGCATACGCGGGCTGAGGCTACCGATTGGATCTTGCATCATCAATGACATTTCATTGCGGAATGGGCGCATTTCTGCATTTGTGATGGACAACAGGTCAGTTCCATCAAAGTCAATTTCACCTTTTTCAGATGGTACAAGGCGGAATGCTGCGCGGGCCAGCGTGGATTTACCCGATCCACTTTCACCAATCAGTGCAACAGTTTCACCGGGTGCAATATCCAGAGAGGCTGCTTTCACCGCTTCAACCCTTTGTTCCGGCTTTCCAGTTAGTATATCAATTAGGCTGCGCGGTTTGCGGAACGTAACATCAAGGTGGCGGACTGACAGGAGCGGGCGCGATGTATTGTTGATCCGGTTGCGATCTGTTTCAGGATCAGCCAGTTCTTTCAAACCTAAATTAAACATGATTGGAAGTCGGCGGCACTTTTCTTCGATCCTCGAAGGATCACAAGATAAAAGGTTGCTAGTGTAGGTGTCGGACGGGTTTGAAAAAACGTCTGCTACCGTTCCACATTCTTTAATATCACCTTGGTACATGACCGTGACATCATCACAGAGCTCTTCCACAACTGTTAAGTGGTGGGTCACAAACAACATTGTACAACCGATGTCTGTTTGCAGTTCCTTCAAAAGGCGCACGATTTCGACTTCAAGGGTTGCATCCAACGCAGTGGTTGCCTCATCCGTGATCAGCAGTTTTGGTCTGGCCATAATTACCATGGCGATGCAAACCCTCTGTTTTTGTCCACCGGACAGCTCGTGGGGGTACATACTCAGACGAGCTTGCGCCTGGGGCATTCTAACTTGTTCAAGTGCCGCTGATGCATTCGCTAGCTTTTCAGTGTTGCTCTGGTCGCTCAAATGCTGGATGTCCAACATTTGTTCGCCAATTCGTAGAACTGGGTTTAACGCACTCATCGGGTCTTGGGACACATAGGCTATATCTTTCCCTCGTATTTTTCCCCAATCTTGTGCCGTAAACGACAGCAGATCGCGACCATCGAAACGCAGTGATCCGTTTGAAATTTGTGCCGCGTGGGGAAGTAGACCGATGATTGCATTGGCAATGGTGGATTTACCACTGCCACTTTCGCCAACGAGGCCCATTATTCTGCCACGACCGATGTCCATCGTTACATTATTGACAGCCGTGTGGGCGCCAAATTTAATAGCTAGGTCATTGATTTCAACAAGAGGAGTATGTTCAGTCATTTTCAAACCTATCTGCGGAGTTTCGGATCAAGGATATCGCGCAACCTTTCCCCAAGGGTAGTGAAGGCGACTGTTGTCAGGATAAGCGGCAAGCCTGCTGAAACGACAATCCAAGGCGTGTTGCGAATAAACGAAAAGCCGTCATTCAAGATGGTACCCCAACTTGGTGTCGGGGGGCGAACGCCGAGACCTAGAAAGCTCAAACCTGCTTCGACACCAATAACAAGCGGGATGTCCATGCTGGCAACAATCATGACCGGACCGATCACATTAGGAAAAATATGCCGCATCAAGATCCGAGGCAAGCTCGCGCCCATTGCCCGCTGTGCTTCGATGTATTCCGTATTGCGAAGCGACAGGACTTGGGTGCGCACCAGTCGCGCGTATGATGGAAAGGTCGAGATGACTACAATCCCGATGATCGTATTTACGCTTGGGCCAAACAATGCGATCACTGCTAATGCGAACATGAGTGTTGGAAAAGAGCGGACGGTGTCAAAAATCAACAACATAGACCAATCGACACAGCGACTTGTAAAGGCCGCAATCATTCCTAGAAAAATACCGATTGTCATAGAAATCGATACAGCCGTGACCGCGAGGTAGCTAGCAACTTTAGTGCCGACCAACAGGCGGGAAAACACGTCGCGACCCACTTGGTCGGTTCCCAACCAATGCGCTGCAGTTGGTCCTTGCAGTTTGGCTCGTATATCCAGTTTGATGGGGTCGTAAGGTGCAATCCAATCACCTGTGATGCCGACCACAAAAAATGCGGTAACAACAATGACACTGATCAAACCAAGAGGCGTTGAGCACAATTTTCTAATGACATTTCTGACCCGAGTCAGACGTGTGTGTTTGTTTGCTCCCTGTGCCATCAATTTTCGTCCTTTGTACGGGGATCAAGCATCACATTCAGCAGATCGGAAATAGTGGTGGCGGTTACGATGAACACCGTACTCGCCAAAACTGTCCCCATAACAACAGGATAGTTTCGGCTTATAACCGCATCGTACATCAGCTTTCCGATGCCAGGGCGGGAAAAGACTATCTCGACGATGACCGCACTCGATAGTATAAACCCGATGCTAACGCCCAATACAGTGATGGTGGCAGGTAAAGCCACGCGCAGCACATAAGCCCGCAAGATACGTTGGTTTGGGATGCCAAAGGCGCGGGCGGTTTTGACATGGTTTTGACCTAAAACTTCGATCATAGACGCCCGAACAAGTCGCGAAACATAACCGATCCATGTTAGTCCAATCGCGAGCGTAGGTAACACCAGATGCAACAGAATTTCCCAAAACCCTTCGCCAGCGCCGATGGCGGGGAGGAGCTGGAGGGACACTGAAAAGAAAAGAATGAGGTAAAGGCCAATCACAATTGGTGGCACCGCAATCAGCGACACAGAAACCACACCGCTTGCCTGATCGAAAAACCCATCTCTGTGAACCGCTGCATAGGTTCCAATTGGGATGCCTAAAAGCGTAACCAACAAGGTTGACGCAACAAGCGACGCGGTGTAGGGAACCTGTTCAATAAGGATACCCAAAACTGGACGGTTAGACGTCAAATCCACACCCAGATCGCCCTGCAATAGTCCAGTAAAAAAGTAATAGACTTGCACAATGAATGCATCGTTCAGATGCAACCGTTCCCGAAGCGCCTCTTTCAGTTCCGGTGTTGCGCGAGGACCCAGCATCACATTGGCTGGATCGCCTGGTACAAATTGTATCATGACAAAAAGCGCCGTGACAGCGAGAATAACAATCAGAATAGAGACTGTTATTCTTTGAATAGCATAAGCTAATAAGTCACATTTCTCCCGTTCATCGGTTCAAAATCCTTTTCGAGGAATACGCTCATCCCAGCGTCGGCAACAGATTTCCTGCCCGTTTTCTAATGCCCGAACTTCGCCACGCAGAAAGAACGCGTCTTGATCGCAGGTCATCGTCATTTGTCCAAAAGTTTCAACATCCCATCCATCACGTGTGTACCCCATAGAGAACTGATAGTCGGCAGTGGCGCTATGGACATCCGTATCGCTGATTTCAAACTGATCTTGCGTGAAGCCAGAAACCACAAGATCAGAACTGCTTAGATGCGTTTTTCCAAAATCATTGCGGATTGTGAGCGTGCGCTTGCCTGTGCTTAGATCTTCAAGGATGGTTCTACTAGGTAGACCAGGTTCCAGAACCGAAACCTTGCTGGTCTCGGCAACGCGAGAGGGCTCAAATATGACGCGCTCGCCATCGCTTTGCTGTAAATCGGCGTTTGGCAGAATGATCCGGCTGCCTGCCAAATGCACTGTTAAATTATGGTTATCTGCCACAGGCCATGCCATAGGCCACATTGCATTTGAAACGGCAATCCTGAGTTTATGCCCTTTTAGAATACGGTAGGCCGTATCATTTAGGGTCAGTGAAACGCTATACCGTTCATCAGGCACAACTGGCGCTTGAACTTCACGCCCATCGCGCTGTGCGAGGTTCATGACACCATAGGTAATCAGGGTAGATGATCCGTCTCGTGCAACATCGCAGAGGCGGACAGCCAACAATCCATTACCGGCATCGCTGCTGACTTCGAATTCAGCAGTAGTTGTCCCGATAATGTCAAGTGGTGCGCTTTGGATCGGCATATCGAAACATAACGATCCAGCATCTTCATTGCGTTGATCACCAGGCATCTGCGCCTTGCGGATATCCCCGAACCCTGGCATGTAATCCCCACTCATCATCCCGGTAGATTGAGGCGAGTTTATCGACATTTGTCCCTGTGCAGGGCTATCTGAAGTTCCCTCAGGTGAAAGCCAAATCTCACGATGCATCAGACTTTCATCTGGCCACGACTGGGCGTCAAGCCAAACACCATCGCGCCAATTATGGCGGGGATCGACTGGAACATCTTCCTGACGGAATAACGTCAGCATCGGTTCATCTTCAATCCCGTTCTCGATGCCTTTCAACCAGCGATCGAACCAACGAAGCATTTCATCTAGAAAATTCACGCCTGGCCCGGGCAATGCCCGATCTGGGTAAAGATGCGACCATGGCCCAATCAGACCCTTACGGGCTGAGGTAAGATTTTTCATCAGACGCATCACGGTGTTGGGCCAGCAATCTGTCCAACCGCAGACCGCATAGACGGGAATTTCGATGCGGCTATAATCCGTGCAAACTGAGCCTTGCAACCAATAGTCGTCGCGTTGCTGGTGTTCGAGCCATGTCTTCATGAATAAAGGTGGTTCTTCGAGGCGTTTCATCCACGCATCGCGCCATTCGTCACCATAGATTACAGGATCAGGCGGGCGGCCGTTTAAAGCAAACATGACACCACCCCAACCAACTGTTTCGCCAGCTAAACCACCAACGAAATAACACCCGTCATCATAATAACGATCATCGGAAGCCCCGACGGGCACAATAGCTTTCAGCGCTGGCGGTCGGTGTGTTGCTAGTTGGAGCGAGGTGATCCCACCCCAAGACAGGCCAAACATGCCAACATTGCCGGTACTCCAGCTTTGTTTTGACAGCCAGTCAATAATCTCCAGACCATCTTGCTGTTCAATCGGTAGGTATTCATCTAGCTGAATGCCTTCGGAATCGCCCGATCCCCGCATGTCAACGCGAACGCAGACATAGCCGTGTCCTGCGAGATAAGCGTGTCGCTCTTCATCCCGGACACGAGTGTCATCGCGCTTTCTGTACGGAATGTATTCTAGGAGTGAAGGGAATGTCTCAGTTCTACTTGCAACTGGTTTCCAAATCCTTGCGGCAAGACGTGTGCCGTCTGAGATTGGAATATAAATTTCCTCGTCGATCACTTGGTAAGGGAGATCGGATACAGAAACGTCAATGGGAGAATAGCTGTCACGAAACATAAACGTTTCCTTTGTGTTAGGAAATTAAAAGCTTGCTGGCGAAGGGAGGCTCCGCCAGCAAGGGGTATACATCTTAGTTCGCAGGTGCGAAGTCTTGCAGTTTGTAGTCGCCATTGGGCATCAAGCCTGGGTTGATCGACGATTTGTAAACCCGAGCCAAAGGCGGATGGATCAGCCAGACAAAGGAATGCGATGCATCCATCAGCTCCTGCATTTGCTCGTACATGTCAGCACGCTTGCCAAAATCAGTTTCTGACAATGCTGCGTAATGCAGTTTCTCGTATTCAGCGTTTTTGAACCATTCCCAGTTCCAGATGCCAGCTTGTCCTTCAAGGAACCACTGGGTAGACCATGCTGGATCTGGCGGGCTGGTGAAAGTTTTAAGCGTCATCTGCATATTGACACCTTTTTCGTCACCTAAGCTCCAAAACGTACCGCTTTCATGCACGTTAAGTTGAACATTCACACCGATTTCCGCCAGATTCGCCTGAATAATTAGACCTGCTGTCTGTTCATCTGTTGAATTCTGAAGTTCCAACTCAAGATTAAGTGAAGTGATACCGGCATCTGCAAGTAATGCTTTTGCACCTGGGACATCACGTGCCGGTTGAGCCTCCTCGCGGTGGCCAATAAGACCAGGTGCGACAAGCCCCGTTGAGCGTTCTGGGATACCAAAGTAAGCTCCTTCAATAATCGCCTCAACATCAATTGCTTTTTTGATCGCTTCGCGAACCCGCGCGTCCTTCAAATCTGGATTTTCCGCATTCAGACCCAGCCAAAAATAATCAGCGCTTGGGCGTACTTCAAGACGCTCATCATCGGCCAAAGACGCTTGAATACCTGGGACAGAACTGATGGCAACTTGGGTAATATCCACTTGGCCTGCCTGAAACGCAACTTCTGCTAATTTCGGATCATTGATTGGAATCAGCTCAAGGCGATCAAAAGCAGGGGCTACACCGTTCCAACCATCATGCGCCACAAGGATTGTCCGTTGGCCTTGGTCCCAACTTTCAATTTTGTATGGCCCTGCCGTTACTTTAGGGTCGGTCGTGAACTTACCGCCCATTTCTTCCATTGCCTTCTTGCTCAGGATAGCACCTCCCGTGTAAGGTAAAGTACTCCACCAGATTGGAGCAAATGGCTCTTTTAAGTGGATCAGTCCAGAATATTTGTCGAGCACCTCGACATCTTTTAGAGGCGACCAGTCACCAGCATTTGGTGCGGCAAGGTCTTCATTTGTGAAGCGCTCGAAAGAATATTCTACATCCTCGGCCGTCACTTCCCCATATCCATTCGTCCACATGAGGCCCGGCTTGAGAGTGAACTTGATAGTTAGGTCGTCGATCTGCTCAATGCTTTCGGCAGCTGAAAGCTGCCACTCCCAGGTTTTACTGGATTTAAATTCGATGAGCTTAGGATAAATCGCGTGAATGATGTTTCGATCCGATTGACTTGCCCAGAAAGCAGGATCCAATTGTCCAAAATCAGATTGAACCTGAACCTTTAACTCGGCGGCATAAATTGGTGCACTGACTGCCACGCATATAGCTATTCCGACGGAAAGCGTCGACGCTTTCGTGAAATTTAGAATGTTATTAATTTTCATTTTTTTCTCCTTTTATTAATAACTGATATCTTAAAAGACCATCAATTGAATCAGCTCTTTGTATATATCTTATATAATTTAAACTACTATATCAAGAATGGTCTTTATCTAACTTACTCTACTAATCATACATCAATATTGATAATTTTATAATTTCGCATTATTAAGATATTAGAAGCAGAATCATAAAAAAGTGCTTCACTATGCTTCACTTTTTATAAAAAATCAAATTTTTCCAGCTTCATTTCTTTGTCAAATGGGAACATTGGTTTTGGAAGTCGAGAAAAATTAAACTTAAGTAATAGAGTTCTAGGTATCGTAAGCCCTCAACATATATTCCTGATCATTAATTTCATTATTGATTCGTGCTATGATATTAGAATCAATCAACTTGGTATTTAATTTAAATAAACCACAATTCCTCAACACTTCTCTGATATTGATCTGCTTACCTAAATATTTGAATTCAATTCTCATTGCGGCGGGCACATGTGAGGTTCTGCTACTTACACCCATTGAGACTCCTGATAGCGAATCTACAATATTCATATAACTGGGGCATAAGATGGTGTGATGGATAACATTATGAGTTAGTGTTTCAACTTCAGTAATAAAGATTCGATCACCGAGATAAAACACGGCTCCTTTGTATTTAAATCGATTTCGGTGAGTGTCACCATTTTCTTTGTCCCATAGATGCTCAATACTTGTTGAGTAAAACTTATTCTCATACTGATAGATATGAATCAGGCTCCGATTTATATAGCCAGGAAATTCAGGCGAATGAAAGTAGCTGTAGTAATAACCTTCGTAGCGTGACAAATCCTTACTGTGACTGGATATTGAATCAATGATATTATTTAGCTCAATCTTCTCAAGATTTGATTCCGACTGAAGACTTTTAGGAGCAATCTGACGGAATTCACTTGATTTTAGATTAAACTCTTCTTCCGACAATTGGAAATATTGGCAAATTTTATTTAAGTTAAATTTTGAAGGGTAAATTTGACCACTTAAATACTTATTGAATTGCTGTCGATTAATCTCCATCTTTCGACAAACATGAGCGACTGAGATTTGTTTATCACATACTATACGTAAATTATTAGAAAAATTTTCATGTGGCATGACTTACTTATCTGCTCATTAAAAGCCATAGGATAACAGCATACAATTCAGAATTCAAATTACATTCGGTATGTTTTAAAAACCATCTTAAGAAGTTAGAAACCTAGACAGAACTAAAACAATGCACCTTAAACGTGTCATACCCACACTAAATATGACCCCTGCATGATCCCAGTATTTTTCATTCAGACATAAAAAACCTATCTCGTAAGATAGGCCTTTATTTAATTGGCTCCCTGACCTGGGCTCGAACCAGGGACAAACGGATTAACAGTCCGTCGCTCTACCAACTGAGCTATCAGGGAATAGCTACATAACGAGCTCTTTAGTCTCATTCAGTATAATAGAACTATCCTTATAACCCTTACGTAACAACAATCTTCTATATTCTTGCAGTAACCCCTATTTTAACATAATCTACGTAAATCAGACCAAAAGTGCGCATAGATTTGCACGAAAAATGCACGAAATTTGCACGAAATTTGCACGAAATTCTTATGCCGAAATTGGCTCAAAAGAGACCCCTATCCACCCCTTTTTTATAACTAGTCAATCGGGGAAACTGAGGCAGATGTAAAATTTAGTTTTTTTGGACTATTAGCTAGTAACTTTTACAGGTAGTGGTATAACCAAAAGTGTTGCATCTAAACCTTTGATTGTATTGTCTTTGACTATAAGCAAATGCATCCAAACGTTTTCGTGCTCTCTCTTTAGCATTCTGTATTGAGGTTTGAAGGCATTGAGCCATTTGTGAAGTTCCATCCGTGTGCCCATAT
>JAKUTG010000073.1:0-9808 GCA_022447905.1 Pseudomonadales bacterium
CACTTCTAGTGGCTTCTGTGTAATCGGCTTATCAGGGAAAACCCGGATCCATATTTTGCCACCACGCTTCACTCGCCGTGTCATCGCACGACGTGCTGCCTCAATTTGGCGTGCTGTGAGTCGACCACGCGAAACAGCTTTTAAACCATACTCACCAAAATCCACTTTACTACCGCGATGTGACAGGCCCCGGTTACGGCCTTTCATCATCTTACGGAATTTTGTTCGTTTGGGTTGTAACACGACGTTCTTCCTCTAATTGGCGGCAGTCTGCTTAGACTCAATTGCTTCGTTGAGGTCTAATATTTCGCCTTTAAATATCCAAACCTTCACTCCAATAATCCCGTAGGTAGTGGTGGCTTCCGAGGTCGCGTAGTCGATATCTGCGCGCAAGGTATGCAGCGGTACTCGACCCTCGCGATACCACTCTGAACGTGCAATCTCCACACCTCCTAAACGACCACCGACCTGAACTTTGATACCCTCAGCACCTTGCCGCATCGCATTCTGCACGGCGCGCTTCATTGCGCGACGAAACATCACTCGGCGCTGAAGTTGCTGAGCCACACTGTCGGCGACAAGTTGCGCGTCCAGGTCAGGCTTGCGAATTTCCTCGATGTTGATTTGTACGGGAACGCCCATTTTCTCTGTCAATATCCGCCGCAGAGCTTCAACATCCTCGCCCTTCTTGCCGATCACAATACCCGGTCGAGCGGTGTAGATAGTTATCTTGGCCCTTTGTGCGGGTCGTTCTATATCAACTCTAGAAACCGAGGCGTTGGCAAGATGCTTCTTGACGAAATCTCTTACCTGTAAATCAACCAACAAATTTTCGGCATACTCTCGTCCTTCAGCAAACCATACCGAACTATGTTTTTTGACAATGCCAAGGCGGATACCTGTAGGATGTACTTTCTGACCCATCCGAATCTCCTAGCTATCAGCGACCGTAATCGTTATATGACATGAACGCTTCAAGATGCGATCAGCGCGACCCTTCGCTCTTGGCATAATGCGTTTCATCGTCGTACCTTCATCAACACAAATCGTTGATATCTTCAATTCGTCCACGTCCGCCCCTTCATTATGTTCAGCATTTGCAATCGCGGTGTTCAATACCTTCTTTATAATGGCGGCACCTTTTTTTGAGCTGTAGGTCAACAGCTCTAGGGCTTCTTCAACTCTTTTGCCTCGCACCTGATCGGCTACCAACCTAGCCTTCTGTGCCGAGAGGCGAGCACCCCTTAATTTCGCTATCACTACCATTTAGCGCACCTTCCTATCCGCGACATGACCTCGATAGGTTCGTGTAGAGGAAAATTCGCCCAGCTTGTGGCCTACCATATCCTCGCTGACGAAAACTGGAACATGTTGCCGCCCATTATGCACCGCGATAGTCAACCCAATCATATCTGGGGAAATCATGGAACGACGCGACCAAGTTTTAATTGGTCGCTTGTCATTTTTCTCAACCGCGTCCTGCACTTTCTTCATCAAGTGGAAATCAATGAACGGGCCTTTTTTTAGTGAACGTGGCACGAATTTATTCCTTTATCCCTTATCTTTATTTACGACTTGAATTTCGACGGCGAACTATCATGTTGTCAGTTCGCTTGTTTGTTCTGGTCTTGTAACCCTTGGTTGGAGTGCCCCAAGGTGACACCGGGTGGCGACCACCAGAGGTGCGTCCTTCACCACCCCCATGAGGGTGATCAACCGGATTCATGGCAACACCTCGAACGGTCGGTCTCACTCCTCGCCAACGCTTGGCGCCAGCTTTGCCCAGAGAACGCAGAGAATGCTCTGAATTGGAAACTTCACCGAGGGTGGCGCGACAGCTACTCAAAACCTTGCGCATCTCACCGGAACGCAGCCTAAGTGTTGCGTAATCTCCTTCACGAGCAACTAGCTGTACAGAAGTACCTGCACTTCGCGCAATCTGAGCACCTTTGCCTGGCTTCATCTCAACACAATGTAGCGTGCTACCCAGCGGAATGTTTCTCAGGGGCAGGCAATTGCCAACCTCTATAGGAGCTTCTTCGCCCGACACGAGAGTATCCCCCTTGGTCACCTTGGCCGGTGCAATAATATATTTGCGCTCACCATCAGCGTATAGCAGCAAGGCAATGTTGGCTGAACGATTAGGATCGTATTCCAGTCGTTCAATCTTTGCCTCGATATCATCCTTGTTACGTTTGAAATCTATAATACGGTACTTCTGTTTATGGCCCCCACCCTGATGACGTCGCGTAATGCGCCCTTTGTTGTTTCTGCCGCCTGTCTTTGTCTTAGACGCTGTCAAAGGTGCACAAGGCCCACCTTTATGAAGATCTGGGTTCACAACTTTAACGACGAAACGGCGCCCCGGAGAAGTCGGCTTACATTTAACTACTGGCATGGCTGAATCCTCTGTCCCAGATTACCCGATATCCGCAAAATCAATTTCATGGCCCGTCTCCAATCGTACATAAGCCTTCTTCCAGCTGAGCTTGCGGCGAGTCCTGCCCTTAACATTTTTCTTAACCTTTCCTTTTACATTCAATACTTGGAGATCATCGACTACCACATTGAAAATAGATTCCACTGCTTCCTTGATCTCAAGCCTGGTAGCATTCTTCGCTACCCTAAAGGCATATTGATTGACATTTTCACCCATAAGGGTAGTTTTCTCAGAAACATGAGGGCCAATAATTACTGTATACATCCGTTCAAGGTTCATGACAGTATTTCCTCTACTTTCTTAAGCGCGGGAACTGTGATCAACACTTTTTCGAACCCAATGAGGCTCACCGGATCGAGCCCTGAGACATCCAGTGCATCAACTTTGTGTAGGTTTCTTGCCGCAAGGTAAAGGTTTTGTTGCACTTGATCAGAAATAATTAGTACGTTGTCTAGTCCGAATTCTTTAAGCTTGTTTACCAAGTCTTTTGTTTTGTGGGATTCGACTGTGAATTCGTTAACGACAATCAGTCGTTCTTGTCGGATCAGTTCTGAGAGAATACATTGCATCGCTCCGCGGTACATTTTCTTATTCAGTTTCTTGCTGTAATCCTGGGGCTTGGCTGCAAACGTAACACCACCGCTACGCCAGATAGGACTACGAATAGTCCCGGCACGAGCGCGGCCTGTTCCCTTCTGCCGCCAAGGCTTGCGTCCACCACCGCGCACTTCAGAACGAGTTTTTTGCTTAACGGTACCTTGTCGAGTACCCGCCATATAGGTAACTACCATTTGGTGTACCAGCGGCTCGTTATATTCCCGGCTGAAAGATTTGTCCGAAAGTGAGATTTTTTCCTTGCCCGTCTTCTTTCCAGGCAGTGCTAGAGCTAATTCCATGGCTCAGTCACCCCTTTGCCTTGACCGCTGGGCGGACGACAACTTTAGATCCAGTTGCTCCAGGCACCGCTCCTTTAATGAGAAGAAGATTGTTCTCAAGATCAATTCTGACTACTTCTAGTGACTGGGTGGTCTTTTTCCGGTTACCCATCTGGCCAGCCATCTTTTTCCCTTTCCACACCTTGCCAGGTGTCTGACATTGACCTATCGAACCCGGAGCTCGGTGTGAAAGAGAATTACCATGTGTGGCATCCTGCATATGGAAATTGTGGCGTTTCACGCTTCCCTGGAAACCCTTACCTTTTGAGGTGCCAGTCACATCTACTTTTTGGCCAGCCTCAAAAAGGTCAACCTTGATTTCACTGCCTAGCTCTATTTCTGTGGTGTCCTCGTTCTCGGTACGGAATTCCCAGAGGCCTTCGCCAGCTTCGGTATTTGCCTTGGCAAAGTGACCAATCGCTGCCTTGGCAACGTGGGAAGCCTTGCGGGAACCAGTGGTGACCTGTACCGCACTGTAGCCATCCCTTTTTGGAGTTTTAATTTGTGTAACTCGGTTTGGCTGAACTTCGACAACCGTAACCGGCACCGAATTGCCTTCTTCAGTGAAAACGCGGGTCATACCGCTCTTTCGACCGATTAATCCTAGTGACATTGTTATAAACCTCATCGTGCAGGGGGCTATTACCCGCTGTGGCCGCCGACGCGTTGCACTTATGCGCTTTCCCGATATGGAAAACAAGATATTTCAGTGCACCAAAACTTTATAAAAAAGGGCAACGAGGACTGATCGCTCTATTGCCTGGTTATTTTTTTAACGGGTTACTGCAGACTGATTTGCACTTCCACGCCTGCCGCCAGATCAAGTTTCATCAAGGCATCAACTGTCTTTTCAGTCGGGTCGACAATATCCAGCAACCGCTTATGGGTACGAATCTCATACTGATCTCGAGCATCCTTATTTACATGCGGCGAAATCAAAACAGTAAATCGCTCTTTATTTGTTGGCAGCGGAATAGGTCCTTTAACTTGAGCTCCAGTGCGCTTGGCTGTATCTACGATTTCTTGGGTAGATTGATCAATCAAACGATGATCGAATGCCTTAAGCCGGATTCTTATTCGCTGATTCTTCATCTATATAAAACCCAAATAACTATTATATATTAATAAGTTAACGCTAACTTTTTTGGCGTTCAGTTTCTAAACGCCAAAAAGGATGCGAAGTTTATAGGCCGTACTGTCTTTAGTCAAGGAAAAAAGGCCCTCAAACCCGCATATTTTGTGGCCTTGAGCGATTTTCGTCTAGGTATGAAACCTATCTTAAAAGCCGTAATTTTTTGAGAAATTGAGAGAATTCCTATATATTTCGATTTTTCCTCCACCACAGCCTTTTCTTCTTATTAATTTACTTAAATATTATTGATAATGCCTTCAGCAATGTTACTCGGCACTTCAGCGTATTTATCAAATTCCATCGTGTAAGTCGCACGACCCTGGGTGGCGGAACGTAAATCGGTTGCGTATCCAAACATTTCTGACAGCGGAACTTCAGCAGTTATTACCTTCCCGGTAGCACTATCTTCCATGCCTTGTACCATGCCCCGTCGACGATTCAGGTCACCCATCACATCACCCATGTATTGTTCGGGGGTAACCACTTCCACAGCCATTACCGGTTCCAGTAACGCCGGATCGGCTTCCAATGCACCTTTTCTTAGGGCTAGTGAACCAGCAATCTTGAACGCCATTTCGCTAGAATCCACATCGTGGAATGAACCATCATATAGCGTAACTTTCATAGCTAGTAGCGGATAACCTGCTAGGCACCCGTTCTGCATCTGTTCATGTACGCCTTTGCCCACCGCAGGAATGTATTCCTTAGGTATAACACCACCGACAATTTTATTGACGAATTCATAATTTGCATCCACGGGCAGTGGTTCGAGGCGCAACCAGACGTGACCGTACTGACCGCGACCACCAGATTGTTTGATGTGCTTGCCCTCAATCTCGACCGACTTACGAATGGTTTCCCGATAAGCCACCTGTGGCTTACCAATGTTTGCTTCAACGGAAAATTCGCGCCTCATCCTGTCTACTAGTACGTCAAGGTGAAGTTCTCCCATTCCCGAAATAATTGTCTGTCCGGATTCTTCATCAGTTTCAACCCGGAAAGACGGGTCCTCTTGCGCCAGCTTACCCAGAGCTATACTCATCTTTTCCTGGTCTGCTTTGCTCTTCGGTTCTACAGCAACCGAAATTACCGGCTCTGGAAAATCCATCTTTTCCAACGTAACGATATTGTCCTTATCACAGAGTGTTTCACCGGTAGTTACATCCTTGAGGCCAATCGCAGCTGCTATATCACCAGCTAGTACTTCCTTGATCTCTTCCCGCGAGTTGGCGTGCATTTGCACCATCCGTCCCACTCGCTCTTTCTTATGCTTGAGGGGATTGTATACTGTGTCGCCCGAACTCAGTTTACCGGAATAGACTCGGAAAAATGTCAACGTTCCAACGTAAGGGTCAGTGGCAATCTTGAAAGCCAGCGAAGCAAACGATGCTTCGTCGTCCGCTTCGCAGGTAGTCAGTGTGCCGTCTTCCTTAACGCCTTCGATTGCTTTTACTTCTGTAGGTGCAGGCATGTAATCCACTACCGCATCCAGTAGGGCCTGCACCCCCTTGTTCTTGAAAGCAGAGCCACATAAAACTGGCACGATTTCATTGGCAAGTGTGCGCTCACGAATTCCTCTCATAATGTCTTCTTCATTTAAGTCTTCATTTTCAAGGTACCTCTCCATGACCTCTTCATTGGCTTCGGCAGCTGCCTCAATCATCTTTGCACGCCATTTGTCACTTAGCGCCTTCATTTCTTCTGGAATACCGGTGTATTCAAAAGTGGTGCCTTGATCTTCTTCATGCCAGATGATTGATTTCATCTTCACCAAATCGATAACACCTTTGAAGCCATCTTCCTCCCCGATGGCCAATTGCAAGGGCACAGCATTAGCTCCCAATCTCTCTTTCATCTGAATGACAACCTTCAGAAAATCGGCGCCGGCTCGGTCCATCTTGTTGACAAATACCATACGAGGTACTTCATAACGGTTGGCCTGACGCCACACGGTTTCTGTCTGCGGTTGCACGCCAGAAGCAGCACAAAGTACAACTACGGCTCCGTCAAGCACTCGTAATGACCGCTCAACCTCGATAGTAAAGTCCACGTGCCCCGGTGTATCGATGATGTTAATACGGTGCTCATCATACTGATTGTCCATACCATCCCAGAAACAAGTCGTTGCAGCAGAAGTGATGGTAATTCCTCGCTCTTGCTCCTGTTCCATCCAGTCCATAACCGCCGCACCATCGTGTACCTCACCTATCTTGTGTGAAATACCAGTATAAAACAGAACACGCTCAGTGGTTGTCGTCTTACCAGCATCTACGTGCGCAGCAATTCCTATATTGCGATAGCGGTCTAGGGGGTGTTTTCTAGCCACAGCTTTACCCTCAAATAAAAATTCAATTAAAACCGATAATGTGAAAACGCGCGGTTGGCTTCCGCCATGCGATGTACGTCTTCGCGCTTCTTAACGGCACTTCCGCGGCCTTCTGAAGCGTCTGATATTTCACCTGCAAGTCGCAACACCATGGATTTTTCACCACGGGCACGTGAATGCTCTACGAGCCAACGCATGGCTAGTGCGTTGCGACGTTCAGCACGAACTTCGATTGGCACCTGGTAAGTGGCTCCACCAACCCGGCGAGACTTAACCTCAACCATGGGTGCAATGCTTTCCAGAGCTTTTTCGAATACTTCCAAGGGATCGGAACCAGATTTTTCAGCAACGATATCAAGAGCCCCGTAGACGATCTTTTCGGCAATGGACTTCTTGCCATCGACCATTACGTGGTTCATGAACTTTGCTAGGACTTTACTTCCGAATTTAGGATCTGGCAGAACTTCACGTTTTGCCACGACTCTTCTTCTAGGCATAATCGACCTCTATGTTTATTCAGGTTAATCCAGGATTTCTTACCAATAACATAACGTTGGCAATTACCCAGCCTTACTCAACCTCATCATTTTTTTTAAGAACCTTGATGAGTCGCACAATCCTTGTGCGTGTAATTGGCTCTAACACTGTAACAACTGCTTATTTGGCCCGCTTAGCTCCATACTTGGAGCGACCTTGCTTACGTTCAGATACACCGGAGGTATCGAGGCAGCCACGGATAATGTGGTAACGCACACCGGGTAGGTCTTTCACACGACCACCGCGAATGAGAACAACTGAGTGTTCTTGCAGATTGTGGCCTTCACCACCAATATAAGAAGTTACTTCGTAACCGTTAACCAGGCGCACACGGCAGACTTTCCTCAGCGCCGAGTTAGGCTTCTTTGGTGTGGTTGTATAGACCCTAGTGCAGACACCGCGCTTCTGTGGCGAACGCTGCAGAGCAGGCACGTCACTCTTGGTAACCTTGCTTTTTCGGGGTTTGCGGACTAACTGGTTAATCGTTGCCATAAAATTATTTAAGCCCCTTCTTCGTGGTCGATCATCAGCCCTGACAGGCTTGCATTGGAACTGCCCAGACGACTTCCAAAAGGATGCGAGAGTTTAATGATCTCGCAACTTCCAGTCAACAGTTTCCGAGCCTAGAACCAGCGAAATTCCTAGGTTTCAGCCTCCTCACTAAGCGCCTCGCTAAGCGCGGCTTCAAGTTCGCTCGCGCTTATAGCATCCAGATTCTTTTCCTCAGCGTAGGCTTTCTTGCGGGCTTCGTGGTAAGCAAGACCGGTTCCAGCAGGAATTAATCTCCCCACAACTACGTTTTCCTTTAGGCCCCTCAAAAAATCTCTCTTCCCAGTAACTGCGGCTTCAGTGAGCACTCGGGTTGTTTCCTGGAAAGATGCGGCAGAAATAAAGGATTCTGTTGCAAGTGATGCCTTGGTAATACCCAGCAACATGCGTTCGAACTTGGCCGATTCCTTGCCGTCCTCCACTAACTGATCGTTAATTTCCAAAATTTGAGTGTAGGTGAGCTGTTCTCCCTTGATCAGGTTGGAGTCACCAGGTTTAGTAATCTCGACCTTACGCAGCATCTGCCGAACAATGACTTCGATATGCTTGTCGTTGATCCGCACACCCTGGAGTCGGTAGACATCCTGGACTTCATTTACGATGTACTGCGCCAAAGCCTCGACGCCCTTCAGGCGGAGAATATCGTGTGGTGCCGGAGGTCCCTCCGATACCACTTCTCCTTTCTCAATATACTCCCCTTCGAAAACCGTCATGATGCGCCATTTCGGAATTAGAGTTTCATAATGATCCGATCCGTCTATCGGATTAACACCATCTTTGGGCGTAATGACTAATCTGCGCTTTCCCTTGGTTTCCTTGCCGAAACTAACAGTACCAGAAATTTCGGCGAGGATTGCCGGCTCCTTAGGCTTACGGGCCTCAAATAGATCTGCAACCCGCGGCAGACCGCCAGTGATATCACGAGTTTTTGAGCCTTCCTGAGGAATCCGGGCAATGACGTCACCGATCTTCAGGGTCGCTCCATCTTTCAAACCAATAATGGCATTCGCCGGCAAGAAATAATGAGCCGGTACGTTTGTGCCTGGCAAACAGACTTCCTTGCCTTTTTTGTCCACAACGTTCACAGCAGGTCGAAACTCCTTTGCAGAGGAGGCTCGTTCAGCCGGATCGATCACGGAAATACTAGATAGCCCAGTAATCTCGTCAGTCTGTTCACGAACAGTAATCCCCTCTTCCATCGCTTCAAAAGCCACCTTGCCGGCGACCTCCGAAACGATCGGGTGAGTGTGGGGGTCCCAAGTCGCTACGAAATCACCAGCGTTAACCTCAGCTTTTTTGCCCAGAGTAATTACAGCACCATAAGGTAACTTGTAGCGCTCCCTTTCTCTTCCATTCGTATCGTTTACTATTAATTCCCCAGATCGAGAAACTACGACTAACTCACCCTTGCTGTGCTCCACCGTCTTCATGTTATGTAGATGAACACTACCGCGATTCTTCACCTGAATACTGTCAGAAGCTGTTGCTCGTGACGCTGCACCACCGATGTGGAAGGTGCGCATTGTCAACTGAGTACCTGGCTCACCAATGGATTGAGCAGCTATTACGCCAACCGCCTCACCCACGTTTGCTAGATGGCCACGAGCCAGATCCCTTCCATAACATTGGCTACAAATTCCAAAACGGGTTTCACACGTTATCGGAGAACGCACATAGACTTCGTCAACACCACAAGTTTCCAGTGAATCCACCACGCGTTCATTAATCATGGTGCCAGCATGAACGATTACCTCACTACTGCCTTCATCCAGCACGTCGGTCGCCAGTACTCGACCCAATACACGATCACCCAAAGGTGCGATGATGTCGCCCCCTTCGATTATGGGAGTCCTGGTCACACCCGGTTGAGTGCCACAATCCTGACCGGT
>JAKUTG010000074.1:0-9790 GCA_022447905.1 Pseudomonadales bacterium
AGATGAAGCCCACACTATGACCCGTGCACACGGGGCAGTATTCGCTGATGTTAATCGGGACGGTTTTACCGACTTTTACTTTAACCTGGGTGGCCATCCTCCCTTTGATTTTGCTCAGAAAACGGAATCACGTGAGACCAACAAATTGTTCATGCGACAAACAGACGAAACCGGCAACGCTGCCTGGCTGACCCTGACTGGTACACGAAGCAACCGCGACGCAATTGGCGCTAGAATCCAATATGGAACAGGAGACCTCACACGTTATCACTACATACGTTCCACCCAAGGCTTCCAAAGCCAGAACAGCATGACCCTGTTGCTGCCTCTTGGTGATCAGGAATCGATTCCGGTAAGTATCAAATGGCCCAGTGGTGTAACCACGGAATTAACCGTGACCGCAGGACAGCACTACAATGCGGTAGAGCAAGCAAGTCCGTAGTTAAGGTTTTGTCTCGGCTATATAGCTTTCGATCACGGTATCTAAAATGTCCAGAGGCAACGCGCCTTGGCCCAGCACGGCATCATGGAACGAGCGAATATCAAAGGCTTCTCCCAAGTCAGCCTCGGCTCGTTGCCGTAATTCCAATATTTTTATTTCACCCAGCTTATATGCCAATGCTTGTCCCGGCCAGGATATGTAGCGATCGACTTCAGCTCGCACATTCGCTGCTGATAAAGAGGTGTTTTCACTAAGGTAATCCAGAGCCTGCTGGCGAGTCCAGCCTTGGGTATGAATACCGGTGTCTATAACAAGCCGGCATGCTCGCCACATCTCATAGCTGAGCCGGCCGAAATGTTCATAAGAATTTTCGTAGATACCCATTTCAATTCCGAGTGTCTCAGAATAGAGTCCCCAACCTTCACCGAAAGCGCTAAAGTAAAGTTCTTTGCGAAAGTCTGGCAACTTTTCCAATTCCCTAGCTATGGTCGTTTGAAGGTGATGTCCCGGGACAGCTTCATGCAGCGTCAGAGCCGGCAATTCGTAAAGCGGCCGCTGATCCAGAGCGAAGGTGTTAACCCAGAAAGCACCTCCGCGAATACCTCCGACTGGAGAAGAGTTATAAGAAGCAGCAGTGTAGTTCGGTGCAATCTCCACCGGGACCGGTACTACACCATATGGAATCCGTGGCAGTATTCCAAAAAATTCCGGCAGGAGATAATCGATTTTCTTCGCGATAAAGGACGCTTCTTTTAACAGCTCCCTTTCATCACTGGCATAGAAGCGGGGATCCTCACGCAGGAACTGGGTAAACTCTTCGAAGCTACCATTGAAACCCGACTCCACTATTACTTCCTCCATTTCCGTGTGAATACGTGCCACTTCGCTAAGACCAATGTTGTGAATCTGCTCAGCGCTCAGGTCAGTACGTGTCGTATACACTTTTATTTGGTGAGCATAAAACGCATCCCCATTGGAGAGATCCTGCGCAGCAATACCCTCCGTTGCCATTGGATAGTATTCGTTTCGTAAAAACTCGGCCAGCTCTCGGAAAGCCGGGATCGCGTAAGAGCGGATAGCTTCGCGAGCTTCAACACGTATCTGTTCCTGAACGACAGCGGACAACCGATCGCTTACTTCGGCAATAGGTTCAAACAGACTGCTGTTGTCCGGATTGTCATAGACTTGGGCCCGCACTGTCGGCAACACCCCGTCGATAATGACCTTGGGTAACACGAAACCCGAACGCATTCCTTCGCGCATATTGTCAATGTTCTCGGCAAAGTAACGTGGGAATTCACGAATACGGGAGATATAGGCACGATAATCTTCCTCGGTAGTCATGGACACTCCATAGCTTGCTCGCAAAGCGCCCGTAAAAAAACTGGAGAAAGTATTGAATGGAATCCGGTCCGTATTCAACTCCATGCTTTCGATGGAAGTCTCAAGGACCCAGGCTAACAGGTCATAATTGATTTGATTTTCTACACTTAGGTCAGTGCGATCGATTTCCCTGAGTTGCAACAAGAATGCTTGTTCGGCACGCAGTCGGCGACTTCGATCCAATGGTGAAACCTGTGGTAATAAGTGATTATAGTCTTTCATCCCTGCAGCTGTGGCTAGAGTTGGGTTCTCCTCCAACCGGTAACTCCAGTAGATGTCCATTAAAGATTGCAATCGCGAAGTTGCGGCATTTCCGATAGAAGTATCTTGGCCCAGTGCATTGAACGCTAAAAGGCAAAGTACGGTCGTTATTTTTATGGTTCTTGTTGTTCTGGGCATAAATCATTCCAAATAGTCGCGGGGTTATTTATCACACAGTTTGAAACGGTGGAGTAACAAATTCAATAATGTTAAAAGTGGACACTGGTCTGAATAAGCAGGATAAGTGAATATACACTTGAATATCACGCGTTCTTTGAATTCGATCTCATTTTTTTTCTAAACTCTTAAAACAAGAAATCTACAATGCCTGATTACAAAGCCCCGATTCGCGACATCCATTTTGTTCTTTATGATTTGTTGGGAGCGGAGGAACACTATCAGCGCATCGGCGCTGAAGAGGCCAGTCGCGACCTAGTGGAGGCCATTATCACTGAAGGCAGCAGGTTTGCTGAATCAATTTTGGCTCCGCTGCACCGGGTAGGCGACGAGGAGGGCTGCAAATTCAATAACGGTGTGGTTACTACCCCGCCCGGCTTCAAGGAGGCCTACGCTCAGTATGTAGCCGGCGGCTGGCCCTCGCTCGCCGGAGATCCAGAATACGGCGGACAAGGTTTACCGGGGTCACTGTCGGTAGTTATCAATGAACTAGTCAGCACAGCAAACTGGGCTTGGGAGATGTACCCTGGTTTGAGCCAAGGCGCAAAGCTGACCCTTGCCGCTTACGGTACCGAAGCGCAGAAACAGATCTACCTTTCTAAACTAACCAGCGGTGAATGGACCGGCACCATGTGCCTAACCGAATCCCATTGCGGTACCGATTTGGGTCTGTTGAAAACCCGGGCCCAACCTGAGGCCAACGGTGGCTATCGCATTGATGGCACCAAGATCTTTATTTCTGCCGGTGAACACGACATGGCGGAAAACATTGTGCATATCGTTCTGGCGCGATTGCCTGATGCGCCCAGGGGTACTAAGGGGGTCTCGCTATTTGTCGTACCCAAACTTAACGCAGATACACTAGCGTCGAACAACGTTAACTGCGGTTCCATTGAACAAAAGATGGGGATTCATGGTAACGCCACTTGTGTACTGAATTTCGATGGCGCCATTGGTTACCTGATTGGACCTCCCAACGAAGGTCTACACTGCATGTTTACCTTCATGAACTTTGCTCGCCTTGGTACGGCGCTGCAAGGTATGGCGGCTGCCGAACAGTCATATCAAGGTGCGCTGGCCTACGCACGAGAAAGAACGGCGATGCGCGCACTATCGGGCCCGAAGAATCCTCAACAATCAGCGGATCCGATCATATTCCACCCGGACGTACGCCGTATGCTTCTGACTCAACGTGCAATCGCTGAGGGCGGACGAGCACTGATCTATTTCTGCGCTATGCAAGGGGATATCCTTGATTCCGGTAATCCAACCGAAGAAGAAAAAAAAGAAGCTGAAGCGCTGATGAGCGTGCTTACTCCGGTTGCTAAGGCTTTTCTCACAGAGACCGGCTTCGAGGCCGCTAATCTGGGTATGCAGGTTTTCGGTGGCCATGGTTATATAGCCGAGTGGGGTATGGAACAGATCGTGCGTGATACCCGCATTTCAATGTTGTACGAAGGCACTACAGGTATTCAGGCACTAGACCTTCTGGGCCGCAAGATACTGGGAGACCGCGGGACAATGTTACGGTTCTGGACTCGGGTGATACACCGCTTCTGCCGGGACAACAAAAACCGAAAAATGGGTGAATTCATAAGACCTCTGCGCCGTTACTACCGAGAGTGGGCTAGCTTCACCAACAAAATTGGCATTAAAGCGATTCTCAACCCTGAGGAAGTGGGAGCTGCTTCAGTAGATTACCTGATGTACGCAGGTTACGTGACCTTAGCTTATTTCTGGGCTGCTATTGCTGATGCCTCATACCGCGCATTGGAAGAAGGTACCGAGGAAAAAGCCTACTACGAAGGCAAAATCAAGACAGCGCGATTTTACTACAAAAGGTTGTTACCTAAGGCAAATAGTCACAGGGAACTAATGCTTAGTGGAGCTAAGACCCTGATGGACCTGAAAATTGAAGAGTTTTAGTAAAATCGCGGTGGTGGTAAAACTTTATAAATCTCTACTTAATTAGAGTACCTATTCTCTTTCAAATTGGTAAAAGCAGCTGCACAATATATAGTCACAGAGCTAAGTTTTTAACTCTCTAGAATTACTAAACTAGAAGGAAGAAGGAGCAACTCTATGAACATGCAGATCAAATTACTAATGGCCAGCGTCGCGCTCGTTATTTATGGCGCAGCTACCGCTCAAAGTGATCAGACCTACGCCACTTATATTACGGAAGAAGAGTGGCAAGGGGTGAATGAACTGCCGGGCGTCGATCGTCAGATCGTCAGCCGTGATATCGGCAAAATGAATTTGTCAGTAGGCATTATTCACCGCAATGCTGTGGAGCGAGCCAGCGGTCGTGCCAATGAAAATCCCCAAAACCCCTGCGGCACCCAAAACAGCGGCCGTAATAGTATGGCAAGGGGTATCATGCATATGCATCAGACCGAAACTTATTACATTGCCTCTGGTTCAGGCACCCTTGTAACCGGTGGTGAAATATTTAATGGCAATGCATCTGGTCCGAATAGTGTCGTCACTACTACTTTAAATGGGCCTTCCTGCAGTGGACTGATAGTCGGAGACTGGATTGCCAAGCATGTGAAAGAGGGCGACATTATCATTATCCCTGCAGGCACACCCCATGGCTGGCTGGAAATACCTGTACATGTCGATTATCTGACCGAGCGGCACGATCCCGACCGTGTATTACCGGATGCCTACATAAATCCAGCTTTAGGCTCAGAAATCAAAATAGAGACGGAAGATAAAACCCCAGCGATAACAGGGACGGATCTTGTTCAGGAGAATTTCCTAAACAGGCCTGTCCCTTCATTGCACGCCTGATTGATGGGGAAAAGCTAGTTAGACCCCTTACACTTAAGAACAGGTGATTTGGTTTGTGGAATAGGAATTAAACAGGGGACAGACCTTTCAGCCTGTCCCCTTTATAGTTTCCTACCTTCTGGTCGGTCTTAGACGCTGTTAACTGCTTTGGCCATGACGTCCAGTACTTCTTTCAGCACCGATCGTGACGAAGCAATATTCATGCGCATGTGGCCCTCGCCTCCCGAGCCATAATCCGAACCGGCATTCAGATAAATCCCTGACTGGTGGGTTAACCAGTCTCGGAAATAATGCTCTGGAGATTGCTTATCTTGTTCTTTATAAAGCTCGTTGGCGCCGACAGACTCCATCGCTTTACTTACATCCAGGAAGGTCATAAAGGTACCCTCGTTGCGTGTGTAGCCAACACTGGGCATGTTCTGCTTAAAATAATTCTCTACAAAGGTGTGACTTTCGTCCATGTAGGCATTGGCTTGGTCGAACCATTCAGCACCATGTTCATATGCAGCCGCATTAGCAACCACACCCAGTGTGCTGAGTTCAGCACGATGGTACTGATTTACTCGCGCTAACAAAGTAGGGCTCTTCGAGTAGTAATACGCATTCTTCATAGCAGCAAGATTAAAAGTCTTGCTGATGGCGTTAAAGGAAACACTGTTATTAACTATATCCTGGTCCGACAAGCTGGCAAACGGCACGTACTTGTGACCACTGCGAATAACATCAGAGTGAATTTCATCTGACAGAACGACAACATTGTGGTCCAAGGCCAAACGGCCAAGGCGCAGCAATTCCTCTTCCGTCCACACATTGCCGGTGGGATTCTGGGGATTGCAGACAATCATTGCTCGCACATCTGGCGTCATCTTAGACTCTAGGTCTTGCCAGTTAATCTCGTAACGACCATCAACATACCGCATTGGGCTGTCCAGGGTTTCTACATGCGCCGCGCGGGCCATGGAATAGAACCCGGAATAAGCGGGTGTAATCAACAGAACCTTATTCCCTCTTGGAACGAAAGACCGCAACGCTGCGATGACGCCCGGATAAACACCATCGGAAATGGTAACCAGGCCAGGATCGAGATCCACGCCATGTCTTTCGCCGTTCCAATTAATGATTCCGTTTCGAAGGTCTTCGGTGGTACTCAGGTAACCCCAGTTGTGGTGTTTGACACGCTCCGCTAGGGCTTCCGTGATGCAGGGTGCACACTCAAAATCCATGGAAGCAACACCCATCCCGTACTTGAACACGCCTTCCGGATATCTAAGGGCAGGGCCATCCCAGCGAGCGCATTTCGTACCAACACGATTGTACGGCGTGTCGAAGTCGTATTTTCCACCTGCGAGTTTGGGTATTTCCGTTGAGCTTTGAGCACTGGCGGTACTGGCTCCTGTAGCAATAGTTCCTGCTGCACCGACCAATGCAGTCATGCCGGCACTTTTCATAAAAGCTCTTCTGTTCAATCCGACGATTTTCGACATCGTTGTCCCCTTTGTTGTTCTAGAACCAATACAAAACTAGCAATTCTTCCTAGTAAAACAGGCCTGGTCCTGTTAATGATTGTCTACGCTAAAACTTTTCTAAATACCTCTACTGCTGTTTCCATCTGTTCTCTGCTGCCGAGAGAAATGCGGCAGTGGGTTTTTTCCATTGGCGGGAAGTCCCGGCCTACCAGTATCTTGTGTTGCAGACAGGCTTCGCGGAACTCTCGCGCCGGACGCCTGAGATTCACAAAAATATGGTTGGTATGGGAATCGCCAACTTCGAAGCCCATCTCACGAAAAGCTCCGACAACCATGTCACGAATTTCACCGTTCTCCTGTGCTTCCCATGCTAGATGCTCTTTGTCCTCCAGCGCTGTCAATGCGGCAACCGCCCCCAGCATGTTCACATCTCCCATGCCCCAAGCATTGCGGATTTTGGCCAGGGTCTGTTCCTGCCCCAGTGCATAACCGATACGCAGGCCTGCTAAGCCATGGGCCTTGGAGAACGAGCGGGTAATGAAAACATTTTCAAACTCCATCGCCAGCGGCACCGCCGTTTCCATCGCGCCGGCCTTGGTGTAGTTGATGTAGGCCTCGTCGATGTGAATCATGGTATTAGGATTCTCCCGCATTACTCGACGGACAAAATCCTCGACCGCTTGCGGGCTATGGACTGTGCCGGTAGGGTTATTCGGGTTACAAAGATATAGGAGCCCTGCACCATCGGCATGGTCCGCCAGATCCCTCAGATTGACTCCCATCGAGCTATCAAGAGGAAGCTCTACTGTTGCTGCATTAATTTGGCGTGCCGTATTCAAACTGGTTGAATAGGTAGGCATTGGTGTCACAAACTTTTTATCGGCAGAACAGAAAGCTCTTACGGATCCCTGTAACAAGGGCGTGGAGCCCGTTGCCAGTTGCACATTGGCGGTTGTCAGCTTGTAATAATTGGCGATGCCGTCTCTCAGTTCATTGACATGGTCCGGCGCGTAACCCATTCCGACCCGCTTGGTGATGTGGGAATGCAGGGCCTCCATAGTTTTCGGGCCCGGGCCACGTGCACTCTCGTTGGAGCCGAGTTGCATGATGCCACCATCATGGATACCAGTTTTTAAAGCCTCCCGTGTTTGAGCGCTCGCGCCTTTGCTCATAAACGTAGTACCCGAAAGTACACCTGCGGCGGCGCCTACAGCAATGGTTCCTACAAATCCACGACGTGTTGTTTTCATTAGCTACTCCCCGAGCCTGCATTTCTGGTTTACTTGTAAGACTATATGTTCGATATCTTATTGTTATTCGCCACTTTTTTGCGAGTGGCCACTAGTAAAGACACCGTCTCATCATAACGCCAGCCAAACTGAAAATACAATGAATTCTCCGTGATTCAAGATAAGTGAATACTTTGTCTTTACTTAATATGGGCGCCAATACTCAAACTCGATAATATTCGCGAAACCGGTAAACTGAAACAGGGCTGACCCGAGAATGACATGCAGCAGCCCCTGTTTGAATCTATTCCATACCTAGATACTTAAACTTTTGTATCCGACGTCCTTCCTGTTCCGCAATATAAACGTTTCCTTTCGAATCCACGCCGATACCATGGGGTAATTCAAACTGCCCACGGTAACGCCCAGGTCCGCTGCCAAAACTATTAAGTCGAGTGCCATCCTGTCGGTTCAGCACGTCTACCATCACGCTATTTTGGTTAATCACGTACAAGAATTGTTGTTCTGGGTCGGGCGAGAATGCTAACACAACGGCAGTGCCACGAGTTCCACTATTGCGTCCACCGGGCAAAGTTAAGGGGGTAAAAACAACGTCGATGTTACGGAGAAAGGTCCCCTGTTTATCAAACACCTGTATGCGATCAGCCCTGCGATCACAGACATACACCAGGCCATCGTTTGACACTCGTATGCAGTGAGGCAGTTGGGTAATACTTTCCTCCCCGGCAGCGCGATAAAGTGGCCACTGACGCAAGAATTCACCGTCCTTGCTGAGAACAACAATTCTAGTGTTGCCACCCGGCAATTCGCCATCAGCAACAAAGACGTCTCCATTAGACTTGTCTATATCAATAGCGGAGGGCAGGAAAAACTGTGCGCGATCTGAATTTAGCGGACTGCCCTGTCGCGTCCCGTCGGAGGAGTCGTAGACTCCATGTTCACCGAACTGCATGAGCAGCCTGCTTCCGTCTTGGGAGTATTTTTGTATGTACCCAGTAGCGGCAGCGACGATCCATACGTTCAACTCATCATCCACATGACAGTCATGCAGTCGTCCCCCAAGAAGCTCCGGGTCACCCCAGCCACGCACGACATTTCCTGCTGGATCCAGCTCGATTACGGGAGGCGCTAGTTTCGATCCGTCCAGGTCTTCGGGTACCACGTTTTGACGATTCAAAACGTAGACATGATCACGGCGGTCCACACACATTCCGCCAAGACCGCCGGTGAGCCAATTGTCACCCAATGGAATTTGTGGCCAAAGAGAATCGATTTCGAAACGGGGTATTTCCTGAGCGTTTATAGTTAAATTAATTAACAAGAGTAAAAAGCAAAAGGGGTAAACTAGTATTTTCATTGAAGTTATCTACCCCTGCTAAAATATATTTGTACTTTACTCGCCCTCAGCTTAGGGCTTTTCAAAAACCAGGATAAACCTGTCTGTCTTGCCTTGTATATCTTCGTCGAACACTATTCGATCAAGGTCATCACCGGCCCCTTTTAGTGCGTCGGAACTGGTGAGGAACGTAAATCCTCTTGACCCAATTTCCTCCTTGGCAAATGACTCCTTTATCCGATGTAGCTCAGAGACCATTAAATTATCTGACTCGTTATTCCCATCGTGGTCAACTACAACGAACCGGCCCCCTGGTTTAAGAGCAACAAGTACCTGCTCAAGAAAATAGACCACATTGGCCGGATTGCCTACTGGTACATAGCGCTCACCATCGTAGCGAGTGGGAACTACATAAAGATCATGGAAAGCCATCACAATTAACGCTGCGTCAATCGTTCCCTCGCCTAGATCTAGATTGATCCCGCTGCGGGTGTGACGAATGATATTGCCTGGGTCACGACCATCGAAACGATCAGTAAGCCCGTTGATACCCCAAGCTTCGAATCCGGGATTGTTGTGCAGCACCGCCTCGCCTGCATCGCCCACTACCGTTGCCAATAGCTCACTGTAATATCCACCACTACCAAAAATATCGACTACCCGATCACCCGGTTCCAAA
>JAKUTG010000075.1:0-9777 GCA_022447905.1 Pseudomonadales bacterium
CAAAGCCCATGAAATAACAAACGATGGTCGGAGGATCGTTCCAACGCTTGGTTGGTCTGCCGGAATTCACTTAAACCGGGAGGGAGCTGCAAGAAATCATCACGACTGAAATCGAAAAACCGATATCCATTGTTAGTTTTTCGCGTTTGAGGCTTCGTGGTCAATATGGATTCCTCGCGTTCCATCAGTTGAGATTTTTCCGGTACGATCGTCGGGCCCGCTGTGAGGGCCTCTATGGTGTTAATTGTGTGTAAATCATCAATCATCAAAATATCAATAAGCCTGTCAAGTCTGCGTATTTTTTCGGGGAAGACTAGGTTGAGTTGATCGGGTTGCCAGAATTCTTCTGACTTGTCTTCAGGAGATTCATTGCTAAAAATGGATACCTCGATCTGAAACCACCTTTCTTGGCCCGCCGCACCAACCGAGTTGATTGCTATCAGGGTTCCAAGGAACTTGAGTAGCACACTCTTGATGCGAAATGTTGATAATTTATTCATTATCAAAATCGGTGCTCTTGTCAAAAAATGCGGTTGCTGATGAACTATAAAAAAAGCGTGAAAATCTAGTCTAAGCCGCTTTTTGCTTAACTAGTCTGAACTTATCAAGTAACTCGTCGATAAAGTCAAGTTTAGCGGTTGCCTGCTCACAACCATGGTGAAATTGTAGTTGGTTGGCGCCGATAAGTTTATAACTTTGGGGGTTTTCTTGTATTAATTGAACCAGTGATAGGGGGTCAAGCTGAGTTTTTGACAGAAACTCGATTTTTCCATTATTACTATTGGCATCAATTTTTCTGATATCGAAAATCTGTGCTTTCAATTTTAATCGGGTAAGACGGAACAACAGACTCAAGGGTTCTGGAAACAAACCAAATCGGTCGATCATTTCAATTTGTAGGTCTTCAAGCTCAAAATTGTCTCGCGAGGAGGAAATCCGCTTATACATAATTAGCCGCATATGGACATCTGGAAGATATGTGTCTGGTATAAGTGCCGGGATGCGCAAGTTAATTTCGATACTCTTGCCCATTTCCATATCATGGGTAGGTTTTTTGCCTGCCTTGATTGTGGATACCGCTTCTTCCAGCATTTCCGTGTATAGCGAGAAACCTATTTTCTGCATGTGGCCACTTTGTTCGTCTCCGAGCAATTCACCGGCACCACGAATTTCAAGGTCGTAACTGGCAAGGGTAAAGCCGGCGCCCAGTGTAGTAGCTGCTTGAATTGCTTCTATACGTTTCTTCGCGTCGCGGCTGATTCGGCTGTGACTGGGAAGTAATAGGTAAGCGTACGCCTGATGATGTGAGCGACCTACCCGGCCACGAAGCTGGTGTAATTGAGCCAGACCAAATTTATCCGCTCTATTAATGAGTATGGTATTTGCGCTTGGTATGTCTATGCCTGTTTCGATGATCGTAGTGCAAACAAGAACGTTATATCGTTTGTGGTAAAAGTCGGCCATAACTTTTTCGACGTCGCGTTCAGCCATTTGTCAATGAGCAACACAGATTCGTGCTTGAGGAATAATTTCCTGTAGTTGCTGTGCTGCCCGCTCAATGCTCTTTACTTCGTTGTGTATATAGAAAATCTGCCCGCCACGGAGTAGTTCTCTTGATACCGCTTCTCTTTTAAGGCTGTCTTGTTGTTCACGTACAAAGGTCTTTACAGATAAGCGCTTGGCCGGTGGGGTGGCGATAATAGAAAGATCGCGAATACTGGATAGAGCCATGTTCAATGTCCGCGGAATTGGTGTTGCTGTTAGAGTAAGTATGTCAATGTCGGCACGCAGTGATTTGAGCTTTTCTTTCTGCCGTACACCAAATCTATGTTCCTCATCGATTATCAATAAGCCAAGGTTGTGAAAGTCTATGTCAACGTGTAAAAGCTTATGAGTGCCTATTAGAATGTCAACCTTACCATCGATTACTTTCTGCACACTTTTCCTTTGCTCGCTTGTTGATTTGAATCGAGAAATGACGTCAATAACAACCGGCCATTTTGCAAATCTGTCTTTAAAACTTTGAACGTGTTGTTGTGCAAGCAGAGTCGTGGGCACTAGCACAGCTACTTGCTTGTAATTTTGAACGGCGACGAACGCTGCGCGCATTGCTACTTCAGTTTTCCCAAATCCGACGTCGCCACACACGAGTCGGTCCATGGTGCGTTTGCTCTGCATGTCCTCTAGCACCGCCTCGATGGTATTCTCTTGGTCTGCGGTTTCCTCGAATGGGAAAGAGCCTGAAAATTTGTTGTACTGCTCATTTTCTATTTTGTATTTAAAGCCTTTTTTTGACTGCCTTCTGGCGTAGATATCCAGTAATTCCACCGCGATGTCATGAATTTTCTCGGCGGCTTTGCGTTTGGTTTTCTGCCATTGAGTGGTGCCGAGATGATTTAGTGGCGTGCTTTCCTGATCTGCGCCACTATAACGAGAAATTAGGTCGAGCGATGCAACCGGTACATAGAGCTTAGCTGAATCGGCATATTCCACAGTGAGAAATTCGGTGGTTTGCCCTTCGGTAACTATAGTTTGTAAGCCACGGTAGCGGCCTACGCCATGATCCAAATGGACTACTGCATCGTTGATTTCTAGTTCTGTCAAATTTCTGACTATTAGGTCCGTATTGCTTTGAGATTTACGCCGACGTCGGCGCTGTGCGATGCGATTACTGAACAATTGATTCTCACTAATTAGTAAGATGTTGTCGTCTGGTAACCAGAGACCTTGCTCCAGGGGCGCAATAGTTATTGATAGGGGGTGTTTCCCGATCAAGAAATCTTCCCAGTGAGAGATACTCTTTGGTTTTATTCCGATGTGCCTCAGGGCTTCCAATAGTGTTTCTTTTCTACCCGCGGATTCAGCGCAGAACAGGACCCTGGCTTTGTTATTACCAATGAATTCCTGTATTGCAGTAAGTGGTTTCTTGAGCCGGGTATCGCTCGTTAGATCAGGCAACGCAATGGTGCCGAGATCGAAAGCTCCTACATGATCTTTGGCTTCGATCTGAGGATACTTTTTGAAGTTTGATAAGATCTCATCAACGCGAACGAATATGGCACTAGGGTCCAAAACAGGCCGAAAGCGATCTATTTGACGGTCTTCATAGCGGCTATTAATGTCATCCCAGAACCTTTCACCAGCCTGCTTTAGGTTGCCTTCCTGATAGATGATCGTTGTGGCCGGTAGAAAATCAAATAAGCTATTCAGATTATCGAAAAAGGCAGCGAGGTAATATTCGAGCCCAGGGGAATTAAGACCACTGCTCACATCTTGGTATATCGGGCATTGTCTAAAATCAATATCGAAACTTTCGTGAAATGCGTTTCGGAAAGCAGCAATGCCGTTCTCGCTAAGAGGATACTCTCGACCTGGCAATAGATTAATTTCATCAACTTGTTCGTTTGAGCGCTGTGTTTCTGGATCGAACTTTCGTAAAGAATCGATCTGGTCATCAAACAGATCAATACGAAATGGCAGCCGAGAACCCATCGGATAGATGTCGATAATTGATCCTCGGACCGCAAACTCACCATGTTCGAAAACCGTCTCAACAGCTTGATAACCCGCTAAGACCATCTGTTCTCGGATTTGTTCAATGCTGAGTTTTTGTCCGACTTGCAAATTTAGGCTGTTGGCGGAGATATATTGTCGCGGGGGCAACCGATGCATGAGACTTATTATTGATACGACCAGAATGCCGCGATTAAGTTGCGGCAGGTGATAGAGCGCGGTCAACCGTTCAGAAATGATGTCTTGGTGAGGGGAGAAATTGTCATAGGGAAGCGTTTCCCAATCCGGGAGGCTGAATACCTCGAAATCCTTTTTGAGCGAAAAATACTTCAGTTCTTGAATTGACTGCTCGACAGATTCATTATCCTCACAAACAAGTAGAATCGGACCGTTGGCTGTGGTGGCCGCATTACTGACTGCCAGGTTGCGGCCACAGCCGATCGGTTTCTGCCAATAGCAATTAGCGCGATTATTATCAGGCAGTGGAGGAGCAAATATATTTGCCATTAGCTGGAGACTCATTCCTTTCAGGCAAAATAGGACCGGTAGAAGCCGAGTGAAAAAGAAACGGCGAATTGTATATCAAAACTAAATACTAAGCAGCGTCCGGTTTTTTCAGAGTTTGAAAAACTTAGGTATAGCTTTATTGCAAGCCCGCATCTTTCGAAAGATAATACCGGCCTTCTGAAATCCGGCAGTATCCAAATAAGGGGGATTAGTGGAGCGTCCAAGCGTAGATGATTACTTCAGCGACTGGAAACAGCGCGAAGCTCTAGTGCAGGAAATGATTCCTGTGATCGGTCGTTTATTCAGCCAACGAAACGTTGATATCTTAATATATGGCAGACCTCTGCATAACCGATCTGTCACCTTCATTATGAAATCCCACCGATTTGTCCGCCAGGCAGAACGGAACGAAATGTCGGAGTTTGAAACTCATCCTATGTTAATGGCTATGGCTAAACTCGACCTTTGGCATGCGCAAATAGATTTAGGCAAACTCACCGTGCGTTATATGGAGCATCAGGACGCCAAGGGTGATAAAGCTCAACTTGCCGATGATTTTGTCAGCCAGGAACTAGACTATCTCGATGGCACGAAGGAGAAGCCCATCGATAAATCTCAGGACGTTGTTCTGTATGGGTTTGGACGCATTGGTCGCCTGATGGCGCGATTACTCATTGAGCGCACGAGTACCGGCGAAGTCATGCGTCTTCGTGCCATCGTTGTGAGACCTGCTGGGCCCGAAGATTTAGAAAAGCGAGCAAGCCTGTTTACTGCTGATTCTGTTCACGGGGCCTTTCAAGGAACGCTCCGTGTTGATGAAAAGAACAATTGTCTGATAGCTAATGGTAACGTAATAAAAGTTATTCATGCGCATTCGCCAGATGAGATCGATTACACTAAGTATGATATCGACGATGCCTTGATTATCGATAACACTGGAAAATGGCGAGACGAAGAAGGCCTTGGGCTACATCTCAAAGCTAATGGCGCTTCTAAGGTCATTTTGACCGCCCCTGGCAAAGGGAACCTGAAAAACATTGTCTACGGTATCAATGATGATGAAATGGGACCGGATGACAAGATCGTTACTGCAGCTTCTTGTACAACAAACGCTATTGCCCCGGTGTTAAAAGTCGTTAACGATAGGCTTGGGATCGAACACGGTCATATTGAAACTGTACATGCTTATACTAACGATCAAAATCTCATCGACAATTACCACAAGAAGAGCCGGCGTGGCCGCAGTGCTGCGCTAAACATGGTGCTGACCGAGACCGGGGCAGCTAAGGCTGTGGCAAAGGTAGTGCCCGAACTGGCCGGTAAACTTAGCGGCAATGCGATTCGAGTGCCTACACCGAATGTTTCGATGGCGATAATGAACTTGACTTTACGTCAGGGCACTAGCAAAGAGGAACTGAACGAATTCCTTCGCGATATCGCCTTGCATTCTAAGCTCCAGAATCAGATAAGTTACACGGAATCACCAGATGCGGTGTCTTCAGATTTTGTTGGCACCCGCGAGGCTGGAATTGTGGACTCTAATGCCACGATAGTTAATGGTAAAAATTGTGTGTTGTATCTGTGGTATGACAATGAGTTTGGCTATTGTTGCCAGGTTGCGAGAATGGTTTACAAGATGGCGGGGATAAGCTACCAAGCTTATCCTATAGAACCCTAAAGGATTAGCTGTGTGGTAGCTTTTAAATAGTAAAAGACTTTCTTAAAATTGATCTTTCGGTTTTAGAGTTCTTCCTGGCCGAAGGTTTATCAAGTCATGGCTTAGATTATGCGTCGGTTCAGCTTTTCCATCTTCATCATATTTGTGGCCATTCTTCTGGTCACAAGTTTCCCCTTCACTGATGATGAAGGAGATATTGAGCAGTTTTCTGGATTAACTATGGGTACTAGCTACCGGTTTCAACTGGTGGGTATCCCTGCTGAATTAAGTCTTGAGCTGATCGCCGAAGAAATTAAAGTATTATTAATGGATCTAGATAGCGGCATTTTTTCCACTTATGTTCCTGGTTCAGAACTCTCTCAGCTGAATCGTCATGTTGTAAGTCTTCCATTTGAGGCATCTCCAGAGCTTATGGAAGTGCTATCACTCGCACAGGAGATTTCAGTTCTAACTAACGGTGCCTTCGATATAACGGTTGGACCGTTAGTAAATCTATGGGGATTTGGTCCAAACCCCGAAATCTCACGGAATAATTTACCGACGGGAGCAGCCATTGAGGATGCTCTCCAGCATGTTGGTTATAACTACTTATCGATTGATACAGCACATTCACAGTTGAAGAAGAATTCTGATATTTTTATAGACCTCAGCGGTATCGCGAAGGGTTACGCAGTGGATAGGGTAGGCAAGTATTTTGATTCCATTGGAATCGAAAATTATTTCCTTGAAATCGGAGGTGAATTAAAGATGAAGGGTTTTAAACCGGGGAATGAAAACTGGATCCCTGCTATTGAAACACCTCAGGACACCGTACCTGAGATTTACGAGGTCATGAATAGCAGAGGTAAGACGATGGCTGTTGCCGGATCTGGTGATTACCGCAACTACTTCAAACAAAATGGCGAGCGTTTTTCGCATGAGATTGACCCACGAACCGGTAGGCCGGTCGCAAACGATCTGGCAGCGGCATATGTTGTTGATAGTTCTGCTGCTCGTGCCGATGCATTGGCTACCGCTTACATGGTCTTAGGTTTAGAGGATGCGAGTGCTCTTGCCGAACGCACCGGCCAGGCAGCCTACTTTATTTATAGGGAAGAAAGTGGAGAATTTGCCGATCAACAAAGTAAAGCATTTAATGATTACCTGGGCTTTTAGATCGTTAACCAACCTGATTATTACTATCGGAAAAGTATTACTTTTCTATCATCGATGCCCGTGCGTGTTAGTGAAAAATATTGCCTTAAACATCGGAAAATAAAATAGCTTGGAATAACGATATAACGGTGCTTACCATCGGACAAAACACTTGCTATCGACCGTCTATAAGTGTAAATTTCCAACCGCCAAAAAGGTCGGCCTGGAAGCTAAAAAATGCGCCTCTAGAACGCAGGTTAACCTCCAAGCTAAAGCACAATGCTAACTGCTAGATAATATAGCGAGAGCTGATCTACTTACCTCGGTTGTGCTAATGAGAACAGGTGCAAGAACTACTGTTCCAGGCGTTGCTAAAGTAGAAATATCTCGAAATAGAGTGGGCGTGCTCAATGAGTTTGAATAACAGTCCCTGGCAACTGATGCCAATCAGCCGTGACCCAAAGAGTCACGACCGGGGACAAAATTCCTCGCAATATTTACGCTCATCCCAACCCCGCTGTTGTTTAAGAGCGCATTCCAAGGTTTTCAATTGATTTGTACATTTTCGATATAGCCGTTATTCACCTTTTGGAGTAATTTTTGGATTTATCAAACGGATTTTTAGAAGGGCTGGGGCCATTCCTGATCTATGCAACTCTGGTTATAGCAGTCGTGGGTATTATGCTAGGGCTGAGTTTTTTCCTTGGGCAACGCATCAACCGGCAATATAAAGAAACTCCCTTTGAATCAGGAATTATTTCCGTGGGCAGTTCTCAGTTTCGCATTTCAGTGCATTTTTACCTGACGGCCATACTTTTTATCATTTTTGACTTGGAAGTAGTTTTTTTGTTTGCCTGGGCAGTGGGTGTTCGGGAAGCAGGCTGGCCAGGATTTATAGAAATAGCTGTATTCATTATGATCCTTGGTGTTGCGTTGTTTTACCTATGGAGAATAGGAGCACTAGACTGGCGAACAGAAACCCAGAAACGGGGCTTAGAAAAACTGGTTGGTCCAGGTGGTGTTGTGAATAAAAAGGAACTCGAACTATGAGCTGGCACCTGCAAAAAGCTGATGAGTCGACATCCCCGCAGCCAGGTGGGAGTTCATTTGATGAATTTCTACGACGAAATGTGGTCATGGCAACGCTTGAGGACATGGTGGCCTGGGGGCGCAAAAATTCCATCTGGCCCTTTAATTTCGGTCTTTCATGCTGTTATGTGGAAATGGCCACGGCATTAACGCCTCGACATGACATGGCCCGTTTCGGGGCAGAGGTAATAAGGGGAACACCACGGCAAGCGGACATGATTGTTATAGCGGGCACGGTTTTTCGCAAAATGGCACCGGTGGTCAAGCTTCTCTACGATCAGCTTTTAGAACCAAAGTGGGTTATCTCGATGGGTTCGTGTGCTAATTCTGGGGGTATGTACGATATCTACTCTGTTGTGCAGGGTGTCGACAAGTTCCTACCTGTTGATGTGTATGTGTCTGGTTGTCCGCCGCGTCCAGAAGCTTTGCTGCAAGGCCTAATACTATTACAAGAAGAAATTGGACGCGAACGTCGACCGCTTAGCTGGGTGATTAACGATCAGGGGATAATTCAGAAAGAGGCTACGCCGGTACAACGTGAGCTGCGTCATGATGGTCGAATCGACGCGACTGAGCTCAGGTCACCAGACGATGTCTGATTTATACAAATAAAATGACAACACATAATCGTATTTAAAATAAATAGTAAATAATGCAAGTTGCAGAACAAAACCCTCCAATAGCTACTCAAAATCCTCAGCTGCTATCGAAACTGCGCCAAGATTTCGGTGATAATATTTTGGCGGAACAGCATACCTGTGACGCCATACCCACATTCTGGGTCGACCGACAGCATTTACTGAATCTTCTGCAAACCTTAAAAGAAAGCACTAGCCCGGTTTTCGAAATGCTTTTCGATATCACGGCTATCGACGAAAGGCTGCGTGTCCACCGTGAAGGACAACCCGCCAGTGAATTTACAGTGGTTTATCACCTGATGTCTTTCTCCGGGAACTGTGACTTCCGAGTCAAGGTGCCTCTAGAGGATAGAGATCTCTGTTTGCCTACTGCTACTAGTTTGTGGCCCAGTGCCAACTGGTACGAGCGAGAAGCATGGGACATGTTTGGTATCAAGTTCGAGGGTCATCCCAACTTATATCGAATCGTGCTTCCGCCGACTTGGCAGGGTCATGCTCTGAGGAAAGAACATCCAGCACGCGCGACTGAGATGGAGCCATTTTCTCTGGATGACGATAAGGCGTCTGTCGAGCAGGAAGCGCTGAAATTTAAACCAGAAGAATGGGGGATGAAACAAAAGTCGGAGACCAGCGAGTTTATGTTCCTCAATCTTGGGCCGAACCACCCGAGCGTGCATGGTGCATTTCGTATCGCCCTGCAGCTTGACGGAGAAATCGTTGTTGATGCGGTGCCCGATATCGGCTATCACCACCGTGGCGCCGAGAAAATGGCCGAGCGTCAGTCTTGGCATACCTTTATTCCCTATACGGATCGCATAGATTACTTGGGAGGAGTGATGAATAACCTCCCTTATGTCATGGCGGTTGAGAAGATGGCGGGTATCGAAGTTACACCGCGCGCCCAGGTAATTCGAGTCATGCTGGCCGAGATGTTTCGTCTCTGTAGTCACTTGCTGTTCTATGGCACATTTGCCCAGGATCTCGGGCAGCTCTCGCCTGTGTTTTATATGTTTGTCGAACGGGAACGAATCTTTAACATCATCGAGTCTATTTGTGGTGCTCGTATGCATCCCGGGTGGTTCCGTATAGGAGGTGGTGCTCAGGATTTGCCGAATGGATGGGAAAAACGTGTATAGGAGCTCTTAGATTTCATGCCACCGCGCTTAAATGAATACGACGGCATGGTATTAAATAACGGGATATTCAAGCGTCGGTCTC
>JAKUTG010000076.1:0-9702 GCA_022447905.1 Pseudomonadales bacterium
AGAATGCTGCCGGCCCGACCTCCAAGAGTCGTATCTCCATGTTTACGCCGGATGGGACCTTTATCAAGAGCTTTGGTGAATTTGGGTACGCAGACGGACAGTTTCGTTCTCCACACTCCTTGGCAATGGACTCACAGGGACGCCTGTTTGTCGCGGACCGCGGCAACGCCCGTATTCAGATCTTCACCCAGGACGGCGAACACTTGGACACCTGGTATCAGTTCAGCCGTATCAGTGGCTTATTTATCGATCCCAATACCGACATGCTCTATGCCATTGACTCTGAATCCGATGACAACTACAACCCGGGCTGGAGTAAGGGGCTGCGAGTGGGCAACGCTCGCACCGGTGAAGTCCTATACTTCGTTCCCGCTCACGAATCTGCACGTGCTTCGGGCATGGGAGGCGTCGGTTCCATGGGAGAAGGCGTGACAGTTGATAGGAATGGCAACGTCTACGCTGGTGAAGTTGGGCCGATCCAGGGTATGACCAAGTTTGTACCGGTTCTCACTCCTTAACAACGTTAATCCAGAAACGGGCGAAGAAATTGTCTTCGCCCGTTTTTTTATGCTATTGGCATTTTTTCTCTATTAAATAAGTCGGAAATCTATAAATGAGTTCTTTATTCGATCCCCTCATGTTTAGTCGAGGTCCGGTAATGAAGAATCGATTCATGCTTGCGCCGCTAACTAATCTGCAAAGTCATGAAGATGGAGTACTATCGGATGAGGAATTCAAATGGTTAACTATGCGTGCCCGCGGAGGCTTCGGGTTGACCATGACCTGTGCTGCGCATGTGCAGGCAGTCGGCCAGGGATTTCCAGGACAGCTTGGTATTTTCGATAACAATCACATCGAAGGATTAACGCGACTTGCTAAAGAGATAAAAAAGCAGGGCAGTATTGCAATCTGCCAACTGCACCATGCCGGCATGCGTTCACCGGAAGATCTGATAGGTGAAACACCTGTGTGCCCGTCTTACAATGAGAAAACAGGTGCCCGGGCATTAAGTTACGAAGAAGTTGAGCAGCTAAGAGATGATTTTATCGCGGCAGCGATGCGCGCTCAGGAAGCTGGCTTTGATGGGGTAGAGATACACGGAGCCCATGGATATGTGCTTTGTCAGTTCTTCGCGAGCGGAATTAATAATCGAGAAGATATCTACGGTGGCAGTTTAGCGAACCGCTATCGCATTTTGTTTGAAATCATTGATGGCGTTCGTGAGTGTTGTCACGACAATTTCATGTTGGGCGTACGGCTCTCGCCGGAGCGCTTCGGGATGAAGCTTGATGAAGTTAAGCAAATTGCACAACGGCTTTTTAATGAAGGCAAAATTGAGTTTCTTGATATGTCTCTTTGGGATGTATTCAAGGAGCCGAACGAAGAAGACAAGCAAGGGCGAACCTTATTGTCATATTTCACCGATCTTGATCGTCAAAATGTGCGTCTAGGCATAGCGGGCAAAATTCGGACACCGGAAGAGGTTGAAAAGGCGCTTGCCGGAGGTGTCGACTGGATCATGCTGGGGAGGGCAGCAATTCTTCACCATGATTTTCCGGCGCAGCAACAGAAAAACCCTGGCTTCTCACCGGTAACTCTGCCAGTACCAAGAGAGCACCTAGAGAAAGAAGGAGTGTCCGAAAAATTTATAGGGTATCTGAGTTCGTGGAAGGGATTTGTTGCAGATAACTAGATACCTTTCTCGAATTTATTTGCGTTTGCACTAATAAATAGTAGGCTGACTCTAATCTCCAATAGAGTAAACGCCAGAAATTGCAATGTTCAAAAATTTGTCGTTTGCAAAATTCAATCTGACTAAGAAATTGTATTGAGAGCATCATGCAAGCAACTTCCATTTTACGTTCTTCTGCGATATTTGTTCTATTTCTCATGTCTGCCTGTGGGGCGCCAGAAGAAAGCTCGGAATCGAGCGAAATAACGGCCGGTATTGCTATGCGGGAAGAAGTGGTAGGCATGCAAATCTTGGATGATCCTTTTATCTGGTTGGAGGAAGTTGAAGGTGACGATGCCCTAGCTTGGGCGGCGGAACAGAACGCATTGTCTATTCCAAAATTACAGGGCGACCCCCGATTCGAAACGATTCGCTCAGAGATCGAAGCCATACTGACCTCCGAAGACCGTATCCCGTCAGGTTCGCTGGTCAATGGTAATGTTTACAATTTTTGGCAGGACAATGATCACATACGAGGTATCTTGCGACGCACCAGCCTGGAGAACTATGCCGGCGACAGCACACAGTGGGAAACTGTTCTCGACATCGATGAATTGGCGATCATAGAAGGTGCCAATTGGGTGTATAAAGGGCGCACCTGTCTTCCCGGTAATCCCAGTCGCTGCCTAATTCACTTAAGTGACGGTGGTAAGGACGCAGTGTCTATACGTGAGTTCGATCTCGATCTAGCTAATTTCATTGACGGTGGTTTCTTTGTGGGCGAGGCAAAAACTAATATCGATTGGGTGGATGCCAACACACTGCTTGTGGGTTCGGATTTTGGGGATGGATCACTCACAACATCCGGTTACGCGCGGACATTAAGATTGTGGAGGCGGGGGACGGCTCGGGGAAATGCTGAGCAAATCATCGAGGTCGGTGCCGAGGATATGTCTGTCGGGACCTTCACTGTCATGGGGGAGGACTCAGATCTCAGCTTCATTGTGCGCCGGCCCGATTTCTTCACTGAGGAAACCTGGTTAATGACGGAACAAGGCATAATCGCGAAATTACCCTTGCAAATAGATGCGAATTTCCAGGGTGTTCTTGGTCAGCGTGTGTTGGTGTTGTTGCGGTCTGACTGGACTTTCGATGATGGTGAAACGTATACCGCCGGAAGCCTGGTGTCATTAGATTTGGCGGGAAGCATCACGGCCCAGGCTCCGGTGGGGATTAGTACTGTTCTTAACCCGCAAACTGATGATCAACTTGATGCTATAAGCGGAGTCGGCATTACTGGTGGCTCGGTTTACGTAACGGCACTGAAAGATGTAGCGGGGCTGTTGTTGCGCGTTCGGCCTGATGAAGATGGCTGGGAGGTCACCCGGATTGAACTGCCTGAGAACGGCGATATACGGATTATCTCTACAGATGATTACACTGATACCTTGCTGGTTAACTATGAGAGCTTTCTAATTCCGGACACGCTATATTTGATCGAAGGAGAGGCGGCCCCTGAGCCGATCAAAGCACTTCAACCGCACTTCGATATCAGTAATTACGTAACAGAGCAGCACTTCGCCTCAAGTATTGATGGTACGCGCATACCCTACTTTGTGGTACGTCCTGTAGATGTTGATATGGACGGTACTATTCCCACTGAGATGACAGCTTACGGCGGGTTTGAAATTTCCCGCACTCCTGCTTACATGGGAGCACTTGACCAGGCATGGCTAGAAAGAGGAGGTGCGTATGTGCTCGCCAACATTCGCGGTGGTGGCGAATATGGTCCGACTTGGCATCAGTCAGCTTTACTGGAAAACCGACAGCGGGTGTTCGATGATTTCATTGCCGTTGCCGAAGACATTATCGGTTCGGGATTGACCAGTTCGGAACATTTGGGTATTCGCGGTGGAAGTAATGGAGGTTTATTGGTGACTGCCGTGATGGTGCAACGCCCGGAATTGTTCGGCGCCATTATCAGTGCGGTGCCTCTTATTGACATGCTGCGTTATCACAAACTGCTGGCAGGGGCGAGCTGGATGGCGGAATACGGCAATCCGGATCTCCCCGACCATCACGCTTTCATTTCAGGGTATTCACCCTACCAACTGGTTTCACCCGAAGTTAAGTACCCGGAAATTTTCCTATGGACCAACCCAAAGGACGATCGGGTCCATCCGGGACATGCCCGCAAGATGGCCGCCCGCATGCTTGAGCAGGGCCATGACATAATCTATTTCGAGAATACCGAAGGGGGTCATGGAGGCGGAGCCAACCTAAACCAATTAGCCATCACTGACGCCATGCAGATCGTTTATTTCCTGCAGCAGTTGGTTGATAACTAAAGCTGGTAACAGGAAAGAGTTTGTAGAAATACAGTGAGCAGTTAGCGGCTACTGGGCGTCGAGATAATATTAGATGATGTCGATCAGGTCATAGCTTCCTGGACTGACCGATCCAGATTTCTGAGTGTGACACTTAATCCATAAAATATTGCCACCAGTACGACCAGGATTACCGATGCACCAAGGATGGCATTGGCGGCACCGATATTATCTGCGGCAACCGCCATCGGGAATACACCGATCGGTGTTAACCCGAAGCTAAGCATCATAAAGCTGCTCACCCGACCGCGCACATTATCATCTACCAATAACTGGATCGCTGTATTGTTCACGGTCTGGCTTGCACTGACACAGACATTGGCTATTAACAAGGGCACGAGAGCGACATAGAAATTGGCAATCTGACTGAATAAACCGAGAAAAACACCGAAGGCTATAGTGCAGCCGAGCATCAGGTTTAAGCGGCTGGCATTATCACCTCGTCTAACTATCCAGATAGCGCCGATCACTCCCCCTATGCCGCCTGTTGCCATGAGAATTCCGACGCTGCTCTCCCCCCCTTGCCAGGCCTGTTCCGCCAGCATCACAAGTATGTTCTGGAAGGGCATGGCTAGGAACATCGGGAGCAGGCCAAACCCGAGACAAATGAGTACCGGGCGGTTCCTGATTATATAGCCGAAGCCGTGAGTAATATCTGCCAGCAGGGGTTTCTTATTGTTATGAGATTCCGACGAACGGCTCTTGTCTATGCCGAACATGCATATTATGGCGCAACCGTAGAGAATAGACGCCAGCACGTAGGCTGCGACAAAAGAAGATTGGGCGATAATTACCCCCATGGCGGCAGGTCCCAACACGCGATTTAGATTCATAGCCCCACTTTGAAAGGCCATTGCGCTTTGTAGGGACTGAGGACCAACCACCTTCATAGTTATGGCCATACGGGCTGGCATGATAAATGGAAAGGCACATCCCGCGACGAACGCAGTGCATAGCATGTGCCAGAATTCGAGACGACCGAGGAGCAGCAAGATCAAGATGAAGATCTCGTTGGCGACAATGAGAGACTGGCCAATGACAACCAGCCTGCGCCGTTCAACCCGGTCTGTAATCGCTCCACCCAGCAACGAAGCGAATATCAGCGGTATAGCCACTACTAGGTTGATGTAGGCTAGTGAGGTGGCCTGCCCAGTCAGTTCCCAGGCCAACAGGGTACGAGTCAGCATCTGGCCTTGCATGGCAAAGAAAAAAGCGACGTTACCGAAGAATAACCAGCGAAATTGAACGATTGAAAATACGCTATATGCGCCGGAACTGTTGTGTTCCGAATCTGCGACTGAATTAAAAATGCTACTCGCTCCCTGAATTGAGGGCGAAGTATAGCTATGATCAAGGACTAACTCTAATTTGATATTGGTTAGGCAAGACCTGTGCTTGCAAAGTAACGAGCGATCGTGAAACTATCTATAGCGTTTAGAGAAACGGGAGACCACATTCGTGGTAACACTTCAAGCCCTTTTTGGCTTAGTGGTTTTTATTGGAATCGCTGTCCTTTTTAGCGAGCAACGTCGAATGCTAAATTGGCAACTATTAGCCTCCGGGCTTGGCCTACAGTTCCTGGTTGCTTTTGTGATGTTCCGCTTCGAATTGCTGCAAGCCCTACTTAATGCGCTAAACCGGGTGGTGGTAGCGATTGCCGATGCGACCGAGACGGGTAGTCTGTTCGTCTTCGGGTACCTCGGTGGAGATCCTTCTAATGTTGCCTACCCATTTTCTATCGATAACCCAGAAGCAACGGTGATCCTGGCGTTTCGCATTCTACCTTTGATACTTATCTTTACCGTCCTATCTGCCATTCTATGGCATTTCCGAATTCTTCCCTTGATCGTGCGTGGTTTCTCAGTTGTGTTACGCCGGGCCATGGGCGTCAGTGGTGCAGTAGGACTTAGTGCGGCTGCCAATATCTTTATTGGTATGGTGGAATCGCCGGCCCTCATTCGACCGTATATAAAAAGACTCACTCGTAGTGAATTGTTCGTGGTGATGTCTTGTGGTATGGCTACTATTGCCGGCACAGTCATGGTGCTTTATTCGGTGATTCTGGGAGAGGTGATTGATAATGCTCTAGGGCATATTCTGACGGCGTCTGTCATCAGTGCGCCCGCGGCCATCATGCTTGCGCTGATCATGGTGCCCGCGACCCCAAAAGATTCAGCAAAAATTGCTGATGGTGATGTAGTCGATATTAGCACCGACTACCATAACGTTATGGATGCCATCGTGAGAGGAACCAGTGATGGACTGAAACTCATGGTCAACGTGGGCGCAATGTTGTTGGTGTTTATTGCCTTGGTAGCTCTGTTCAACAGTGCACTGCTACTGGTGCCTTATTCCAGTAACGACCCGCTCACTCTGCAAACAATACTCGGATGGATGTTTGCTCCCCTGGTTTGGTTGATGGGTATTCCTTGGCAGGAAGCACAATTGGCAGGCACATTGATGGGCATCAAGACAGCATTGAACGAGTTGCTGGCGTTTCTTGCTCTGGTCGATCTGCCGGCAGAGTCACTGTCCGACAAATCTACAATCATTATGACTTATGCACTATGTGGCTTCGCCAATTTTGGTAGCCTCGGCATTATGATTGCGGGTCTCTCAGGAATGTGTTCGGAGCGCACTCGCGAAATTGTTGCGCTAGCACCCAAGTCCCTGATTTCTGGAACCCTAGCCACTTGCATGACAGGAGCAATTGCCGGGCTGCTCTCTTTCTAGCTGTTTAGTTGGTTTTTTAATTTGTTGGTGCTTTATAATAAGTTCTGCATTCCCTAATTGCGAAGCTACAGGAAAGGAATCATGTCTTTAAATCGCCGTATTTTTATGACAATTGCCTCAATGACCGGCCTCGGTGCTGTCTCATACCCCATGACTTCACCGGCCCAAACTAGCAGTCTTCTTCCGGCTCCGATGATGCCAGCTCCAAGCTTTGTAAATACCAACGGTATTCGAATGGCGGTGTATGAGAAAGGATCGGGGCCCGCAGTTGTATTCAGTCATGGCTTTCCCGAACTGGCTTTTAGCTGGCGTAGCCAACTCGATGCAGTTGCAGCGGCGGGCTATCATGCTATTGCACCAGACCAGCGAGGATACGGATTAACAGGTGGGCCTGATGATCCGGCGCAATACGGTATTGATTACTTTTGTGATGACTTGATCGGTATACTGGACGCTAAGGGCATAGACAAAGCAGTATTTGTGGGCCACGACTGGGGGGGTGCTGTTGTCTGGGCAATGCCTCTCCTGCATCCTGATCGTTGTCTCGGTATTGTCGGGTTAAATACTTCAGCTAGTCGACCAGCTAACCTACCTCCTGTCGAAAACAGTGAGCCTTCATTAATTGTAATGACGCCTAATTATTACTTTGCCACTTTCATTCCCCAGGGTCAGGCCGAACCGGTCCTGGAGGCGGATATAAGGAAGACGTTTGATTTTTTTCTCTCGAGAGGCGGCATATGGGATAAGGAAGCCTTTGCCCAATTACCCGAGGAGAGTGATGAACGGCAAATGAACTTACTGGCTATGCTGCAACGTGAAGATCCTCCAGGTGAGCCTTTTATGTCGGAAGAAGTCATGACTTATTTCACTGAAACATATGCAGCCACCGGTTTCACAGGGGGGTTGAACTGGTATCGTGCCAGTGTGCGACTTGGTGCCATACTGGCGAATACGCCGAGTCGTATCGAAGTCCCCAGCCTTTATATCGGAGCCGAAAACGATGTAATCCTGCCGCCATCATCCGCAGACGGGATGGAAGACTTCATCGGTGACTTGGAGAAGTATACAGTGCTGGATAGTGGTCACTGGACCCAGCAGGAAAAACCCAGAGAAGTGAACCGTGTGATTATAGATTGGCTGAACCGCAAGATAGCCTGAACGAAAAATACTAAAACATTTGAAAGGAGCTGTCGTGAAAAAGCATCTGTTGGTGTTGACTGCGTTACTCGTCACTAATCTTTCGTACGGACAAATCAACGCCAAGCTTATGCGTTACATGGATGTGTCTGATAATCAGATTGTTTTCGTCTACGGCGGTGATGTGTGGTTGGTGGCCAAGCAGGGTGGCACCGCCATACAACTTACTAACTCGCCTGACGAGGAAAGTTATCCCAGATTCTCTCCTGATGGTTCGGAAGTGGCCTATACGGCGAGCTATAACGGGAACGAGGATGTATTTGTCGTACCGGCTACTGGCGGTGTACCCACGCGCGTTACTTACCAGTCCCATGCAGACCGCATGGTAGAGTGGCACCCCGATGGAGAGCATATTTTGTTTGCTTCTTCGCGCGCTAGCGGTATCCAGCGAGTGCGAAAGTTTTTCCTGGCAAATAAGGAAGGCGGATTACCAGAGCCTTTAAATGTACCCTATGGTGAGCTGGCCAGTTTCTCACCCGATGGATCTCAGTTGGCCTATGTGACTCGGCTCGCAGAAGATCGTCCTTTTAAACGCTATCGCGGTGGCTACTCCTCTGATATTTATTTGTATGATCTGGAAAATGATACGGCAATTAATATCACGGACAGTACCGCCATCGATGCTAAGCCGGCCTGGGTAGGGAATAAGATCTTCTTTATCTCCGACCAAGGCGCCAACATGCGCCTTAATATTTATTCCTATGACATCCGAGAAGGATCCACTACCCAGATAACGGAATTTGAAGACTTTGACATCTCGTATCTTGGTGCGGGTAGCAACGACCTCGTATTCGAAGCCGGAGGTGAGCTCTTCCAGATGAATATCGGCAATATGGAGGTTCAAACTGTTGCGGTGAACGTGGTGAGCGATCTTTCTGCTGAGATTCCTGGAGCCAAGGATGTCAGTCGTCGTATTGCTAACATGACTGCGTCTCCCGGAGGCAAACGCATCGTGTTCGAAGCTCGTGGGGAGCTTTTCAATGTGCCCGTGAAGGAGGGTTATAGCGTCAACATGACCCAGAGCAGTGGCGCCTTTGATCACAATCCCGCTTGGTCGCCGGACGGCGAGTTACTAGCGTATTGGAGCGACAAGACAGGTGAATACGAGATTCATTTGCAGGCAGTTGATGCTAATAGCAGTGCAAGACAACTTACTCATCGGGGGCGGGGGTTTGGATACGATTTGTTTTGGTCACCGGACAGCAGCAAGCTCGCTTTCATAGACGAGACCAACACTATCTTTCTAGTTAGTGTGGAGTCAGGAGAAATGGCAATTGCCGGTAACTATACCTGGAACATCGGGCATGGAGGCCGCTTCGCTTACTCCATGGCTTGGTCACCAGATTCCCGCTGGCTGGCGTTTGCTCAGGGCCAGGACAATGCCAATGACGCCATCTTTATCTATGATACAGCCGAAGACGAATCGCATCAGGTGACAAGCGGTTATTACCAGGATACTTCGCCGGTCTTCAGTGCTGACGGCAATTACTTGTTTTTCCTTACTAATCGAAACATGGAGGCGGTGTATTCCGACCTTGATGCGACCTGGATCTATCCGAATTCAGCCCAGATTGCTGCAATTAGCCTGTTGCCAGACACGGCAACACTGCTGCCCGTGAAAAATGATGAAATTGAACTAGAAATTGACGTCGATGAAGGCACGGGCGAAATGCCAATCGGAGATGCACAAACAGAGTCGGTTGTGGATATAGA
>JAKUTG010000077.1:0-9694 GCA_022447905.1 Pseudomonadales bacterium
TTGAACGAAATAATTGACGAGCGTTCCCAGAAATCCTAGAAACGCACCCAGCATGATGTAACTGATTACTTTCTCAAAAAATTGGCGCTTGCCGTTGTTGTAAAGCCAAAGACATAGGCTACCACCAGCTATGCTGGCGGCACCGAAATAAAGAAGCAGTTTACAAACGAGGCTGGTTAGTTCCCAACTAGTTGGGACTGAAAACATAAGCTATCGTGAAAGTCCTAGTGACTAGCCTGTTCTGTAGGGTCGGAATGGTTATCGTGATCTTCATGACCATGGTTGGCACCGTGGCCTTCATGTTCTTCGGCAGTTGGATCAACCACAAAGCTGAAAGAATTCGTGACAATGTGGCCGTCGGCACCAATTACTGCCCAGTTCACCGTAAACTGCCCCGGATGCATTCCGGGGGTTTCAATACGATATGTAGCCATGGCGTCAGTCTTCGGTTCAAACTTTGTAGGCATCTCGTGACCCACACCCATTAATTCGAGCTTAACTAGTCTCACCGGACCATTGAATACCAGATCAAGGTGGGCAGGCGGAGTTTTAATTGTAGCCGAATCTCCTGGAGTGGAATCTTGTAGCGCCGTGTGGGCCGCTACGTTAGCGGACAACAGCAGTGCCAAGATGGCACCTGCCAGGACGCGCGAAAATTTAGAAAGAACCGTATCGAGTTTCATAAAAAGTCCTCAAATTCGTGTTTCAGGAGGTAGATATCGCGTGCTTTGTTATTGGAAATCAACGCAGTTTTTTACTCAATGTCGGACACTATACGCTAAAATGGGATTCTGCGACATGTTGTCACAACTGCAAATACACAGAATCAATCCTTCCTCTGCCAGACGTGGACAAGCGGTGATAGATTTATTTCATCTATCACTGTACCAGGCCTGGCTTTCAGAACAGTCATCATTACCTCCGCGATATCTTCCGGTGCTATCGCATTTTCCTCTGAATTTCCTGGCTGAAAATGCAAATTATCGAAAAAGGGCGTACGTACTGCGCCCGGATTAATAATAGTCACACGAACCTTTGATTTGGCACATTCTTCCCTTAATGCTTGAGCAAATCCACGAACTGCGAACTTACTGGCGCAATATATACTGCCTTGCCGCGCGCCTTGCAACGCAGCTTCGGATCCAGTAAATAATATATCTACCGGATTGTTCTGTTGCTTCAAAAGCGGAAGAAAATATTTTGTAACTATAGCGTGGCTTAGAAAGTTAGTATTCATGACAAGTTTTATATCTTCAATCGACAATTGTTCCAGGTATCCCATTTTCCCCAGCCCGGCATTGTTAATCAATCCGCGAAGCGGCTGGCTTATTTGTTTCATGATTTTAGCCAGCGCCAATTGCAGATGATCGAAGTCAGCAAGATCCAGCGTAATCGCTTGAAAATTTTCGTGCTCTGTTATCGGGTCGGTATATTCTTTGGCTATTCCTAGAACACTGTATCCCTCGCTAAGTAATTTTTTCGTCATAGCCAAGCCGATTCCCGACGAAGCTCCACTGACGACAATTAGTTGATTCTTGAAACTAGTCATTTAATTCACATCCTAGGCACAGCGATAGTACTGTTCAGTTGAAATGAATCCAAATAATAGTTCCTCGATCGCGTCATGCGGGCAACTATCTTTTGCGAGCATAGACATCACTCCATTTTTTGTATGCATTGGTCGTGCAAACAACGCCTCATCGGGATAGAGCTTAATGATGTTTTTCATGTATTCAACCGGCATTCGGAATTCACCAGTACTTACTGAATGAATAGCCGAACTATCGAGTACACCAAATATTTGCTCGAATAACGATAAGTAGCGTTCTAACATATCAGGTTCATAAATTAACGGTTCAAATCGAATCGCGATGGACCAACCAGCTTGCTGTAACTTTTGTAGCGCGTCGAGTCGCTTTTCTATCGAGGGCACCTTATGCTCCCACCGCTTTGCCTCATCGTGAGCGGTAAAGCTCATTGCGATGATACAGTTCTCGAGTGGAGTATGTTCTAAGAGCGTTCTCACCTGAGTGCTCTTGGTACGAATCTCGATAACGGCCTCAGGATGTTTGGAAAAGAAAGGTAAGAAATATTTACAAAATTTACTTACTGGCTCCAAGGCCAGACTATCGCAATCGTATCCGCTGTAGTAAACAGAGGGCCCAGGGTATCTGACGATGTTGGCGCTCAGTGCCGATTCAAATTCTTCGTAGTTAACGAAAACAACATAATTCGCTGAGCGGTACATCCCCTGGAGAAAACAGTACCGGCAGTCATATACACAATTAAGCATGTGCGAAAAATAAAAACTGGGGCTATTATCGAAACCATAACCTCCCGGGGCTGGTAGTACCAGATTGCCATGCTTCCTAGCCAAAATAAGGGCCGGTGACCTTTTCTGTAAACGAAAGTTTTGTGCGTTACGGTTAAAAATCTCCCCATAACGTTCACATGAAATATGCGGCACATCGGGGTAGCGGTTCAATATTTGCTCTACCCGCTCGTAACGCTTAACTTCATTCTCTATATATATAGCGGAAAACATATTTTAGATAGCTACTTAATTCTAGTTTCCGACAACAATTCCAATTCAAGGTTCTGAATTAATTGTTTCCCTGTATGCGGAACTTCATCGATTATCTCAGTTAGCTTTTTTCCTAACCCAAGGGCTAGAAACCGCTGACATAAACGTTTTAACTGATGCTGTTGAGTAATACTGAGCCGGACTTTTCCCTGTAATTTTTCGCATTCGTCAGGCAACCGATAGATTTCGTTAACCTCACGCACAAGCGATTGCAGGTTTAGTACAACACGCTCAACCTTGTCACAATGATTCGCAACGAGCTGCTCTAGAGAGTTTGGATCCAACTGATTTACCGGATGCTCTGGATTGTCCGAAATAAGTTTATAAATCTGGATCAATTCTAGAAAAGTACGGCTTGATACCGCTGACCAGAAACCGAACGCTTCCATTTCATAAGCAGCTTCTTCGCAATAATCCAAATCCGGCTGATCTACAGTGATAACCACTGAAGAGGGAATATCCAAAAGCATCGGTACCGGATAAACTGCTTTGGCAGAGCTGGCGTCAATAATCTTGTTAGCCAATAATCCCGCACCAATGTTGGCAGACTTGTGTCCGGCTACACCGACATTCAACCACCCCTCCCGCTCTTCGATAGAATTCTCTCGCAGGTCTGCCAGCCGGCTGGTCGCAGCGAATGAAGATTGTTTACCCATGCCAGTGATAACTAAGCGGATACCAGCATCGTTGCTATAGACGGTTAGCGACGCTTCGGTTTTATCCGGTTTTAGCTCAAATCGGTTTATTAGCGGTCGCGCTTCCAAAGCATGAGCGACAATGACGTTTACTTGATCCATTCTACCGGTCATATTGAAGAGTTCATAAGGAAGGCTTAGCGAAAGATTTAATCAACGAATAGTAATAACTAGCGGTTTCCTTATTACCTCGCTTTTCCGCACCCTGGACCAGTATCTCACATTTATTAACTAACATAGCTCTTGTTAACTGGGTTTGCTGAGGCCGAAGATTCCCAGTATTCAGCAACGTAACCAGCGCTTTGACGCGAAACCGATCCATGCCCCAATACTGCCGTGACAATTGGTCATCATGGCCTCCATATTTCCTTAGCAAGGCTTCCTCAATATAAAGAACAGGGTAGCGGCTACAAATTCGCAACCACAGATCGTAGTCCTCACAAGCGGGCAAGCTCTCGTCGAATCCTCCAACCTCCTCGAATAGGCGGCGTTTAATCATGACTGCTGATGGTGAGATGACACAAAGCGGCAGACACCGTTCAAAGATTTCTCCACCAGCTTTTTGATGTTTGTGCATAGCATTAACGCGGGTGCCATTCCTTATCCAGATCTCGTCACAATGAACGAGCGGGAAAGTGGGATTATCGTTTATTTCCTGTAGCTGTCTTTCTAATTTATTAGGCATCCATTCATCATCCGAATCAAGAAAGGCCAGCCAGTGTCCCCTAGTAAAGGCGACGCCAGCATTACGCGCAGAACTCACCCCTGTATTGCTTTGATAAACATAGGTAACCTGGGGGTAATGACGACTGAGTAGTTGCTCTGTCTCGTCGGTAGACCCGTCGTCGACCACGCAGATCTCGTTGGGCTTTACTGTTTGGCTGTTAACAGAATCCAAGGCACGTCGTAGTGTATGACTTCTGTTATAAGTTGGAATTATTACGGCAATGGATTGAGACATGAAGACTTGCCCACATGATGATAGAAGATGTTCTAAGTAAAAATGAGAACCGAAGTCCCCATTTTCCCGTTAATCTTAGACCCTACCTTATGTATGTTTAGCAAGTTCTTTGCGTGCCACGACACGTCGATGCACTGCATCCGGGCCATCAGCCAAACGTAAGGTACGCTGACTGGTCCATAGCGCTGCCAGTGGGAAATCTTGGGACACTCCAGCAGCTCCATGCATCTGAATCGCCCTGTCAATTACACGAAGTGCCATGTTCGGGACAGCAACCTTGATTTGGGATATGGCGTCACGGGCCGCCTTGTTACCGATGGTATCCATTAACCAGGCTGCTTTGTAGGTTAACAAGCGGCACATCTCTATCTCAATACGGCTATCAGCGATTACGTCATAGTTACCACCCAATTCTGCAAGTGGTTTTCCAAAGGCTTCCCGGCTTAGGGCACGTGTGCACATAAGGTCTAATGCTTTTTCTGCCGCCCCAATAGACCGCATGCAATGATGAATACGACCGGGTCCTAATCGTCCCTGGGAAATTTCAAACCCACGTCCTCGCCCTAAAATAATATTACTCTCTGGCACCCTAACGTTATGAAATTTTATATGCATATGTCCATGGGGCGCATCATCTCGGCCAAACACTTCCATCGGCCTGACGATCTCTACACCTTCGGTACCTGTGGGGACCAGAATTTGAGATTGTCTTGTGTGCTTAGGGGCATCAGGATCAGTGACAACCATAACTATCATAATTTTACACCGCACATCGCCAGCGCCAGAGATATAGAATTTCTCTCCACTTATGACCCATTCATCACCATCCAAAACCGCTCGGGTGGAGATATTAGTCGCATCAGATGATGCCACTCCAGGTTCAGTCATCGCGAATGCAGAGCGTATCTCACCAGCCAAAAGCGGCTCCAGCCACTGCTTTTTCTGCTCTACGGAGCCATAGCGCTCAAGCACTTCCATATTTCCAGTATCCGGAGCACTGCAATTCATCGCCTCAGAAGCCAGACGGCTTCTTCCCATAATTTCTGCGAGATGAGCATATTCAAGGTTGGATACACCAGCACCGCCCTGACTTTCGGGTAGGAAAAAGTTCCAGAAACCGAGTCTTCGCGCTTCTTCCTTTAATCCATTTAGAATTTCTTCTTGCCTTGGAGTATGAGACCATCTGTCACCTACACCGATCTCTGTCATATACTCTTGTTCGAGAGGCGATACTTTTTCGTAGACGAAAACCCGAATTTTTTCTCGAACATCCTTTAATTCTTCTGAAATACCTAAATCCATAATGTGCTCATCCACCTAAATTAATTTACTTTATTGATAGTGCTATAGCTTAGCAATTACACCCTTTATCCTGCGATTGTACCACCGCCATCAATCACTATTGTTTGTCCTGTGGTAAAACTTCCGGCAGAAGAAGCCAGCAGCACAGCTGCGCCGGCAATTTCATCCGGTTCACCAATACGGCGCAAAGGGTATTTAGACACGGTAGCTTCGTAGATTTCAGGGTTTTCCCAAAGTGCACGGGCAAAATCAGTTCGTACCAATCCAGGAGCAATACAATTCACGCGAACGTTCTTTGGCCCCCACTCCACTGCCAGATTGCGTGCTATCTGCATGTCCGCCGCTTTGGAGATGGAATAAGCTCCTAGCTTATCACTACCCTTGAGGCCCCCGATGGAAGACACGATTATGACTGAGCCACCATCTCCCTCTGCCATACCAGGTATAACTAATTGGCACAGTCGATGCACACTTCCAATATTGGCATGCATGATCTTTTCGAAAGCTTCATCAGGTATATTCTGCGAGGGACCAAAATAGGGATTCAAGGCAGCATTACAAACCAGCACATTGACTGACCCAAGTCGCTGCTGGGTTTGTGATACCAGATTTTCCAACTGTTCCTGGTAATTAATATTACAGGCTATGGCTATTGCCTCACCACCCTCGGCATTAATTCCCGCCGCTACCTCTTCACAGGCATCCTGGTTTCGACTAGAGATGACCACCTTGGCCCCTTGTTCTGCCATACGCTCGGCAATGGCTTTTCCGATACCTTTGCTTGAGCCCGTGATCAAGGCTACTTTGTCTTCGAGACTGAATAAGCTCATTTTTTCTCCATTGATGAATCCCCCACGGAATGGACCAGATGCGGAGATTATTTAAGATAAAAACGGATCACTAAACTAGCAAGCGGGTTGTCCGAGAACAAGGTAAGGAGTAATAAATTTCGGATTCGTTTGGAGTCCTTTGCAATCCTTGTCCTAGTCCTGCCAGGATCTTTTTCCTTTTGAGATACAGGTTCCCCCATCGACGGGTATGACGGCACCGTTGGTGTAAGCGCCGGCCCTTGACGCAAGATAGGCGATAATACCAACCAAGTCTTCCGGCTCGCCGACCCGATGCAAAGGGCAATCATCCTCTATGTCATGCTTATAATGCTCAAACAAGTAATCCGTCATCCTCGATTCGAAGAACCCAGGTGCTACAGCATTGACGGTAATATGCTTGGGTGCAAGATCGATGGCCAAGCTCTTGGTTAAGTGGTGCAGAGCCGCTTTACTCGACGAATAGGCAAAGGTCGGTATGCGCTGCACGATGGGAACGTGTATCCCATCCATCGACCCAATATTAATGATCCTTGCTGGATCTTTGAATGAAGCGGCTTTCTCCAACAAAGGCAAAGCATCGCGAGTGAGGGAAAACACAGCATTCAAATTGGTACTAATTACCTTGGCAAACCCTTGATCCGGATATTCTTCAAGTTTGGCTCCCCAGTTTGTGCCTGCATTGTTTATCAGGATGGAGATGCTACCGAGTTTCTCCTCCGCCTCTTCCAACAATGCCTTCCTATCTTCCATCGAGGTAACGTCTGCATTAAATGCGTAACATTCTCCGTGCGGCTTTAGCTCTTTAAGTGCTCTTTTGCTCTTTTCAGCCTTACGGGAAGCTATCAGTACTTTAACCCCATTCTGCAATAAGCCTTTGGACATGATTAATCCAAGCCCACTTGAGCCACCTGTTACAAGGGCAGTTTTGCCCCGCAATGAAAAGAGATTCTCAACCCTGAATTGATCTCCTATAGAGGAAGTCATATTTCCTCTTCCGCAACCTTAACCAGCTGTTTACCGAAATTCTTACCTTTTAATAAGCCCCGAAACAATTCGGGCGCATTCTCTAGCCCTTCCCCTATGCTCTCCCGATACTTAAGAAGCCCGTCCTTGATCCATTGCCCAAGCTGCCGAGTGGCCTCCTCGTAGCGATCTTGCCATTCGTATACAACAAAGAACCTATGTTCGGGTACAGTTTTAAGTTGCTTAAGAATATGAAAAGGCGTTTCAGCTTTTGTGATATCTTCATCATTATAGTTAGAGATGTACCCACAAATAGGGACTCGGGCTCCTTGGTTAAGCAGTGGCGCTACCGTCTTCGTCACTTCACCACCAACATTTTCAAAATAGATATCTACTCCATCAGGGCAGGCTAGGCCCAATTTCTCAGCAAAATTTCCAGACTTGTAGTCTAGGCAATCATCAAACTGAAGTTCTTCTTTAACATACCGGCATTTTTCTGATCCTCCGGCTATACCAATTGACCTGAGACCTAAAATCTTAGCAATTTGTCCTACTGCTGAACCGACAGCCCCCGAGGCTGCCGCAACAACCAGCGTTTCGCCGACCTTTGGCTTTCCTACCTCCGTTAATCCGAAATATGCTGTTCGCCCTGGCATGCCCACCACACCCAGATGGGCGGATAACGTACCGTTATCCAAGTCTACTTTCATCAACCGAGCATCATCACCTTTCGCGACGATATAAGCCTGCCATCCCATATGGGCTGCCACTCTATCTCCAACCTGCCATTTATCCGAGTTCGATTCCTCAACAATTCCGGTTGACTCCCCTGTCATCACATCACCTATCTGCATAGGTTCGGTATAAGATTTCATATCGTTCATGCGACCGCGCATGTATGGATCGAGAGAGAGCCAACAGGTTTTAATAAGGATTTCATTTGGGCCTAGATCCGGAGTTGCTACTTCATCTATTTTGAAACAGTCATCATCTGGTTCCCCTAGAGGGCGTTTAGCAAACAGTACACGCTTATTTATCGACATTATAAATTCCTAAAATTGCTGGTGGTTATCCGGAGGCCGAGTCTATCGTACTTCCATAAACACCTACAACTTACCAGCCCTGTCCCGCTCGAAAGAACCTTGGCCACTGTCCGCTAATGCCTTGCTCGATACCAATATTTGTACACTTCATTGAATCCAATCTTGGTATAAAGATTCAGAGCGGTAACATTCGCAAATTCCACCTCCAAATAAGCATATCTGGCTCCTTTTCTTTTCCCCCAATGCAATAGTTGATTTACCAACTTCGTTGCATACCCTTCCCGGAGGTTGTGTTTAGAAGTGGCTACCCCGTGAATACCCAGTGCTTCGTTGTGAAGCACGGCAAAACCAGACGCAACTGGCCGTGATAGATAGTCCTGAAATAACAAAAAACAACAAGGATCAGTGATCCTACCCAAGGTGACTCGATGAATTGGCAATAGATCATGGTCACGCTTCCTAAGGTGGTGCCAAGCTTTCACCCAATCATTTGGACCAGAGTAATGCCAGTCACCATGTGGACAAATATGTGATTCCGGCTCGTATGGATCAAGATTTAGTGCCATCACTCTCGACGGTGCTTCCAAACAGTAGCCCGCAATCTTCAAAGAATCATCGAGGGTACCCAGTTGAACGGGATCATTCGGCGAACCTTTCAACAAGCGGACCTTTGGCGGTAAATTTCTTTTTCTAAAAAACCCTTCTGTTTTCGCTGTCAGCTCTTGGGGGTCAACCCGGATTTCAAGGTTAGGTGTCATCGTGCTTAAGCAGCGGTTGGCTCCCACCGCATAGCGAAATATTCCAATCGCTAATTGCTGTTCCTCGAGAGAAGGCCAAGAAAAGCGACTCGCCTGCTCAATTTCTATAATGTTCATAGATGTACCCTTAAGACAAAAAAAACCTCTAAGGCCGGAGACTCTTAGAGGTTTTTGTTAGTGTTTCTTTGTTTAACTAACTAGGACCACAGCTCTCCCGGGCAATTAATTCGCTCGCGCGAGTCACGGCGGGCTCCAGCATTAACCTCTGTCGCCTGCCCTAGTACCACTGTCACTACACTGTATGTCATTCTGCTAAATTTCATATTCACTCTGATTTGAGGGGCGGGAACTCTATACAACAGGCTTTCACTGTCAACCTAAGCTAATCATCCCTCCTATCAATTTGCGGTTTCGGCTTCTTCTATATTAAAAACCAACCACGAAAGAAACACTAAACAAATGATTTATACAATGTAATTAGACCTCTAGTCTAATTCGGAAAAGGGTTCTAACAAAAATTCACGGTGTTTTTCTCTCATAAATTTATGACAATATAGT
>JAKUTG010000078.1:0-9668 GCA_022447905.1 Pseudomonadales bacterium
ATACCGCTTCCGGTGACGCTGGGTCTGGAAGCTGCGGGCACCGTGGAGGAAGTCGGAAGCGGCCTCAGTCAGTTCAAGCTTGGAGATCGTGTGGCCTACACCAGCGTCCCCGGCGCCTATGCCGAGTATGCAGCTGTCCCGCAAGCCAAACTGGTAGGTCTGCCAGACTCCGTTTCCTTTAACGAAGGAGCTGCAGCCATGTTGCAGGGTTGCACAGCGCATTATTTGTGTAAATCTACCTTTCCGGTCAAAGACGGTGATCACTGTTTGATTCACGCGGCTGCCGGTGGTGTTGGACTGTTACTGATTCAGATGGTTAAAAATGCCGGTGGCTTTGTTATCGGAACCTGCTCTACCAAAGAAAAAGCGGAACTGGCCAGGGCCGCCGGTGCCGACGAAGTCATTCTGTATAGCGAACAGGATTTTGAGGAGGAAGTAAAACAAATCACCCACGGCAAAGGTGTTGATGTCGTCTATGACTCTGTCGGCAAAGCCACATTCGAAAAAAGTATCAACTGTCTGTCACGACTCGGCTATATGGTACTTTACGGTAATGCCAGTGGTCCGGTCACCGAGTTCAATCCAGCTACACTAGGTCCAAAAGGATCGCTATTCCTAACCCGTCCCATCCTGTTCGATTACACTGCGGACAGACAGAGCCTGGAATGGCGGAGCGGCGACGTTTTTAAGTGGATAGGCAATGGCAGCCTAAAGCTCCGTATTGAGCACTTCTTTTCCCTCGCTGAGTCGCAAGAAGCCCACCGGGCACTGGAAGGGCGCGAGACTACTGGAAAAGTCATTCTCACTCCCTAAATCAATATAAGTTTATAGGACCAACTTTCGACGATGAAACCACCTTTTTTACAAATAGCCGCTCTACTCCTGCCCACCATTGCTTGCGGGCAGAACAGCACGACAGGAGAATGGATCCAACTGTTTAATGGTGAAAACCTCGATAACTGGCAGGTTAAATTCACTGGCCAGGAATTAGGCGCGAATTATCGCGAAACTTTCCGTGTCGAAAACAGCTTGCTCACGGTTTCTTATGAAAACTGGAACAATTTCAACGGTGAGTTTGGCCACCTGTTTTACAACCAAGTGTTCTCTCATTACCTGTTGCGGGTGGAATACCGTTTTATCGGTGAGCAGGTCAGCAACGGGCCAGGTTGGGCGTACCGCAACAACGGATTGATGCTCCATAGCCAGGACCCAGCTGGCATGAGCTTGGATCAGGAGTTTCCCGTTTCTATCGAAGTACAGTTGTTAGGTGGAAACGGGACGGACTTGCGCACTACCGCCAATATATGTACTCCGGGTACCAACATGGTCATGAATGGCGAACTGATCACCCGCCATTGCACCAATTCCAATTCCAGTACCTTTCATGGCAATCAGTGGGTAACCGTCGAAATGGAAATTCATGGCAGCAATAGCTTGATTCATCGGATCAATGGCCAAGAAGTTTTTTCGTTGCAGGAAATTCAATTGGATGCAAGTGATCTTGATGCCCAGGCCCTCCTTGAAAAAGGAGCACCCGTCACACTTAAAGAAGGTTACGTGGCCCTACAAGCGGAAAGCCACCCAACTCAATTTCGTAAGATAGAGCTGTTACCGCTGAAAGCCGACTAAAGACTTAACCACCCTGTTAACGCAACAACGGCTTTGGGAGTGGTTCTGCTGACGGTCGTTTAACTTATCAAGGGCGCTGGGTTATTCTTCAAGCTGGTACTGTATCGATAGGAAGTAACGAAAAATAATGACCAGTAGAAGAAGTGTATTACAAGCTGCGACCATTCTTCCATTCCTCTCGGGATGTACAAACCCCCTGCGGGGAAATAACAGCAATTACAGCCCTTCTGGACTTCCCCTGCGACGAGTCAGAGTATCCGACGAGCGCGTAATACGCACCATTGCGGGGTTACGCCCTTTTCGTCGCTCTGGATTCGTTGTTAAAGCCGAACGTATGAATAACGCAATTGTTATTCATAATTACGGTCATGGCGGCGTCGGTATTACACTCTCCTGGGGCACTGCCCACCTGGCGATGGAACTGGCTTTACAGCCCCAGCATAGGCGTTGTGCAGTTCTGGGAGCTGGAGCTGTTGGATTAGCCACCGCACGGCTTATGCAGGACCGTGGCTGGGAAGTCACTATATACTCCAAAGATCTGACACCAAATACCACGTCCAACGTGGCGGGTGGCCAATGGTCCCCAACTTCAGTCTACGATGAAGGCTACATCACTCCGGCGTTCGAGACACAGTTCGAGTTGGCGATGCGCCATGCTTACCGTTATTACCAGAACCTAGTAAGCCCTACATATGGCGTACGCTGGATTAGCAATTACGTGATCCAGAGCGAACCACCGGATTCTGGAGTGCAGGATTTTACTGAAAAGTATATCGATATGTATCCACAACATATGGATCTGACGCAGGACCAGCATCCATTCGATGCGGACTATGTTCGTCACTACAATACGATGCTCATTGAGCCTGCTATTTACCTACCGCAGATAATGCAGGATTTTTACAATGCCGGCGGAAAAGTGCAGATACGCGAATTCGTTGACCGTCCCGATGTGCTTACCCTGGATGAACCTGTCATTATTAATTGTACTGGCCTTGGTTCCCGGGCGCTCTTTAGTGATGACGAGTTGATACCGATAAAAGGTCAGTTGACTTTTGTATTACCCCAGGAGGAAGTAAACTACATCGTAATAGGTAACGGTGGACTGTATATGTTTCCACGAAAAGATGGCATTTTGCTCGGCGGAACCTTCGAGGGCAACGAATGGTCACTCACGCCGGACCCGGTTGAAACTCGTCGCATACTGGATGGGCACAGAGGCTTTTTTGAAAAAATGGATGACCCATGGGCCTAAACAAAGTGTTTCGTAGCAAATTTCTACTTTACTTACTAATAGGGGTTATTCCTGTTTGTTTATATGGACAGGAAGACGAAAATGCCGATCCCGATCAGGAGTCGCAAGAAAACGTTTCCCAGCGTCCTATCGAAGAAATTCAGGTGACCGGTGAACGAACTTTACTGACCATGCGCAACGAAATCATTCGGGAAGAAGAAAACTTGTATCGTATTTTCAACGAGCTCAATAGCCACGATCGCTTCGATATCACCTGCAAGGAAGAGCGTCGCGTTTTTTCCAACATACCAGCTCGCAATTGTCTTCCCAGGTTTTTTACTGATCTGCGCATGGATACCACCCGGTTCGCATTATCCGAATTGCGCCAGGCCTTTAGCCCAGACGGGGTTGATCCTGCCTTATTTGAGCTGGGTCTGAGCAGAATAGAAAACGACAGGCAGATCCGTGAATTGGCTGCGGGAGACTACCAGGCTCTCAGTGAGGAGATGCTGCGTATAGCGACGGAAAACCCCGATTATCTTAACATTCTAATGAAAGTCGCCGACCTGAAGGCTAATTATGAAGCGGCACGAAAAGAGCGCTTCGAATCAGACAACTGAGTACAAAATCGGCCTTTCGGAATAACGGGCGTTTTAGACAGAAACTACGAACGTTAGCAGTTTGCAAAATACAAGTTTTCCCTGACTTCACAGTCACTTATCCAACTGTCTAGCTTATATAGACAAACCAATCAATTAGCATTAGTCTTTAAAGCTCTCAGAATAAAAAACAGGAATACATATGAAGTCCCTGGCCAAACAACTTGAAAGCCTCGCGCTGGGCTCATTAGTTCTAGTTACTGCTGGCTTTTCCAACGCCCAAGACAAAGACCTAACTTTCTATGCTGATGCGCTACCGGTTTTGCAGAAAAACTGCGTGGCGTGCCATCAAGAAAATGGCCCGAGAGTTGGCGGTATAAGCGCCCCCATGGCGCTAGATGACTATGAACAGGCAAAGATCTGGGCTCCCCTAATCAAGAACGCTCTCATTACTGGTTATATGCCACCATGGGGTGCGCATGAACGTCACCGCAGCGAGTTCAAGGACGAGCGCTACATCGATAAGAAAGAGAAAGACCTGCTCATAGCCTGGGTCGAAAGTGGCGCTCAGAAAGGGGATCCAGACGATGCCCCTAGTGCCGATGCGTTGGTTGCCAACCGTGCCGGCACCACCCTGCCTGAGTCAGGCTGGTGGATCGGTGATCCTGACTTGGTAGTGCAGTTCGAAGAGCAGGTTTATGTGCCCGACCAAGTAGAAGACTGGCAGCCAACTATCCAGATGCCGGTACCGGAAGGAGCCCATGAAAATCCGAAGTGGATTTCGAGAACCGAACTGGATCCAGGCGGTCCCTGGGTACACCACATAGTTTCAAGCCACATGGGTGTGGGCGTTCCGGGACGTGGCCCTTTCTCTTACCCAGCAGGCTGGGGTGTACTTCTGCCAGAAGACCCTTTCATTACAGTGAACATCCACTACCACAAAACACCGGGTGAAGGTACTGCCGTCGAAGACCTAACACGTGCCGGTTTCCTGTTTTATGAAGAAGGTGAAGTTATCGACCACGTAGTAGAAACCAATTTACTGCCCCATAGCGGTTGGACAATCCCGGCCGGTCATCCCAACTACGAGGTTAATAACACCTTCGAGATTGAGGAAGATATCTACCTGCTGTCGATGGGCCCACACATGCACTACCGCGGCAAAGCCATGCGCTATGAATTAGAGTATCCCGATAGTGAAAGGGAAACACTGCTGTGGGTTCCTGACTATGACTTTAACTGGCAATTCCTCTATGAGTACAAGGAACCCAAGTTAATCCCGGCCGGATCCACCCTGCATATGAGTTGGTGGTTCGACAATTCGGAAGGTAACCGCTTTAACCCGGATCCGACAGCCTCGGTGCAATATGGACTGGCAACTACTGATGAAATGGCGAATGCTCGTATCTATTATGCCCCAACCACCCCTCGTGGCATTGTTGTTGGTGAGCCGCTACCTGAAGACGTATTGACCAGAGCTCGCAGGGAAGACTCGCTACGAAGAGAGCGTAGCAATGTGTTCGATCCAAGTGTTGACGACTTTTCCTGGCTTGAAGAGGATAGCAAGTAGTACACAATCTTATATTGCGCACAGAAGCAGAGGAGAATTCCATGAAAATCTCAAAGATTAAAACCTCAACCTTGGGCATTCTCCTTGCTGCATCCCTGCTGAGCATCGGTTCGCTATCCGCTCAGGACTACGTCGTTCCCCGAACCGCAGATGGGCAACCCGACCTGCAAGGTTTGTGGACCAACGACACCATTACGCCAATGGAACGTCCGGCTTCCCTTGAAGGCCGAGAATTCTTGACTCCTGAGGAAATAGCGCGAATGGAAGCTAACGTGGCTCAGCGGCGGGAGTTCGCTGACAACAATATTGTCGTCGAGCAAGGTGGCAGCCTCGGGAGTTATAATCAAATTTGGCTCGATTCGGGTGACACAGTACTCTCAACAGGGCAAACCTCGTTGATTGTCGATCCTTCTAACGGACGTGCTCCCATTCGGGAGTCTGCTGCTGCAGTGCGGGATTACTATTTTGCTCACATAGAAGATGACTATGTTTACCACACAGTTTGGGATCGTTGCCTGACGCGCGGTGTGCCGGGGTCCATGCTACCGGCGGGTTACAACAATGCCTACCGATTCATACAGACGCCAGATACCTTCACAATTGTGCATGAAATGATACATGACGTGCGTGTGATTCACCTGAACAAAGAAGAACACATCGATGACAGGGTGAAACTTTACATGGGTGACTCTGTTGCCCGTTGGGAAGGCGATACACTTGTGGTTGAAACAACCAACTACAATGACCGCGGCATGATTGCCAGCAGCAGCGCAGGTGGCAGATTGAAGGGTGTACCTATAACTGAAAACTTGCATGTGGTTGAACGATTCACACGAGTGAACGAAGGCACCATCATTTGGTCGGCCACGATTACTGATCCCGAAATCTATACTCAGCCATTCACTATTTCCATGCCTCTTACTCGGGATAATGAGTACGTGATGTACGAGTATGCCTGCCATGAAGGCAACTATGCGGTCCCGAATACCCTAAGTGCCGGCCGAGCTAAGGACAGGCAACAAGCTTCCAACTAAAGTCGAAGAACACTTTCAATAAATCCGTATAAGTTACAGCTTAATGTGCATCTCAAGACAATTTTCTAGTTCATACTCGCATGCCAAGGCTCGCCTGACTGCAGCTCAGAGTTATCAAGACTAATTCCAGTTACGACTGGACCCGCATGTAGCTTCATCCAACTGCGATTGGTTTCCAAGTTTTGTGGCGAGCCGCCACCTCGTCTATAGAGTGCTTGCAGACCCCCGATTTGTCGACGAGCTTGATTTCGCAAATGTCGCAGCGTACGCATTCCTTGAAGTCGATATCTGGTCCACGTATTGCTCCGGTAGGGCAGGCGTGTTCACACACCTTGCAGACCTGGCACTGTTCCACCCGCTTGATACGCCACGGAGAAAGCAATGCTACCAGCCCAAGTGCCGCGCCGAGGGAACAAACGTAGCGACAATAAAAGCGGCTGACAAACACCGAGGCTAGTAAAAATATTAATAGTATGAGCCACAGGACCAGCGATTGGCTGATGTAAAAAATAGTACCGAACGGCTCAAAATACTGGAAGAGACTTAGCTCACTATAAGCCAGTGCCATTACCACCAAAAACACAAGCACACCATACTTGATATATATGGCCTTATCGTGAATCGCCTGAGGCAGTTCCCTTTGAAAGTGACGAGGCAAGAAGTGAGCGATAAAGTCCTGTAACGCGCCAAAGGGGCATAAGGAAGAACAAAATATTCTGCCCCAAAAAAGAGTTGTAACCAAGGTGAAAACGATAATCAGCAGCAATGGTAGATCATTGGAGAGCATGGAGGGACCCAGCTTGATTCCGTTGGTGATATGAGACACTGAAACGAACCCACCATCTAACCATCCGAGGTAGACTAGCGTACAGCCCAGTGCTACCCAACGAATGGTCGCGTTCTTGCGCAAGAATGCTGTCATTACCAGCGCGAACAATACCAGCAGCGCTGCAACTTCATCCCATGGTGCATCGCTTATCAAGCTGGCATATAGCCCTTCGTTTTCAAATGCTGTTAGATCCTTATCGATGGCAGGCAGTAATTCCGGGGGAATAGTCTGACCTAGAGCTAGAGCTAAAGGGATGGGCGGCACCCGATACTGAGCGCTCGCAATCGTGCCGAATTCACCAATAGCACCACCGGTGTTATACAGCACCGTGAAAGGCTCATGAAGGTCGATAGCTGGGTCTAGCAACATAGCCCCAGCGAAGCGCACTTTATCGGCAATCTTGCCTTGGTCAGCACTACCAACATAAACAAAACGGCGCCGTTCAATCGGGTAGGTTTCATCTCCTTGCTGGACGGCCAGCCTTTCTTGTCTAAAGGGTCTTGACGAATCCCCGTCAATGCCTACTAGCACCATGTTGCCATTTTGAACCCGGTTACTCGCTTCACGTTCGGCGCGAGAGTAGTCGTTACTCCCCACCAGTAATTCGCCAAGCCCCTCGTGGCCAATAAATGCGAGGGCGAGCTTTAAAACAGTCAGGTCTGGTTGCACAATATTCATCTCTACCACCAGGCCGCTTTCAATCATCTCTTCCCAGCTCTTTGCTTCCAGTACGCGAAGCCCCAGAGCATCGGAACTTGTGAGCGAAACGAAATCAGAGTCACTCAGGTAGGTTTGCGCGACACGTCGGGCAGCGTTACGCACACCGCGCGCGACCGCCCAACTGGAAATCGTGGCGCGAGAGATGCCGTCTATATCCCGCCCAACACGAAACCCATCGACAATATTCTTAACCTTGAACTGATCGGGGAAGTACTCGCTGTTTATAAAGTCACCTCGAATACTTTTATATGACTCGCGATAATAAAGAACTTTGATATCGGCAATGGTACCCTTTAAATCCATGCCCACCAGCACATCAATGGGTCCGCTGTAACCGATCTCTTCTGGCGGCCAGTCAGGAGTTTCGAATAGGTAGCCAATCACCTCTGGCTCTATATTTTCAGGGTTATCGCTGTAAGCCTTATAAACCGGTGGAGATCCTTCTTTGGCTGAAAAGCTGTCAGCCCCACGAAAAACTTCATGCAGCATTGCTTCGTCGACTTCCAGCGGCGGTTGGGCAACAGCTAACGAAGACGAACCAAATATTATGCTGATGAAGCAGGCTGTAACCGCAGGTCGCTTGACGATAAGGCTAGTGCACCTATGCACAAGCATGCTCTTAAATAACATTCTTATTCTTCTGTAAACCCAAGGTGGTCCGTATGCTACACAATTTTGCCGGTCGAGTAATACGATTGCTTACTGACTTCTGAAACAAAATGTGTCTTTAGCTGCTTGTAAGGCCCAACTACTCCGCCAAACTCGATATTGCCTGGCCAGTAGACTCACACACAGAGAGTGTTTATGCTCGTCTTGCCGCTTTTTCAATAACGAGATTAAAGACGACAAAATGAAAACCAACTACAACCTTTGCCTTGTCGGAGCTCTTCTAGGTAGTCAAATTGCTTTCTCACAGATTATCGAATTTGATCCTGTAACTGATGAAATGTTGGCCAATCCTCCCCTTGGAGAATGGTTAAGCTGGCGCGGGAATCAGAATAGCTGGGGTTACAGCCCTCTCGATCAGATAAACTCCAACAATGTTAACCAACTACAGCTAGTCTGGTCCTGGGCATTCGACGATACCGGTGCCGGGCAGGCCGCACCCCTCATTCATAATGGGGTGATGTTTATCCCAGGCCCCCGTGGTGTCGTTCAGGCACTGGATGCGGCCAATGGTGATCTGGTCTGGGAATACCGGCCTGGCGTTACCACTTCCATTGATGATACTGACCGGTCTTCAAGCATAGAGGAACTCGGAGATGCTGCCATGCCGGCCACCGCCTATGCTGGTGTGGGCAGGGGAGTGCAAAAAAATATCGCGATCTTTGATGAGCTGATATATATGGCTACGGAAAATGCCAGTATTGTTGCCATTGATGCCCGCACTGGTTTATTGGTTTGGGAAACCCAAACCGCGGACCCTGCTCTAGGTTATTACTACACTGCCGGACCCATCATCGCCAATGGGGTACTGGTAACGGGCATTACCGGCTGTGACCGCTATAAGGATGATGTGTGTTTTATTACCGGTCACGATCCGCTAAGCGGCGAGGAATTGTGGCGATTTGCAACGGTGGCGGCACCTGGGACTCCCGGTGGAGATACCTGGGGTGATTTAGCTCTGCGCTTCCGCGCTGGTGCTGATTCATGGCAGGCAGGTAGCTACGACCCGGAAAAAAATTTGGTCTACTACGGTACAGCCCAGGCCAAGCCCTGGGCTCGGGCTGTGCGCGGAACAGATGGCGATGCGTTGTATACAAATTCCACCCTGGCACTCAATCCGAATACTGGTGAACTGAATTGGTACTACCAACATCTACCGGGTGAAACCCATGACATGGATGAAGTATTCGAGACAGTGCTGATCGATGTGGATGGCCGCGAATCTATTTTCAAGATGGGCAAACTAGCGATTCTTTGGCAGCTAGACCGGGAGACGGGTGAGTTAATTAAAGCCACGGACATGGGTTATCAGACCATTCTCAATGTAAACCCTGCCAGCGGCAACATAACCTATCGTGACGGGATGATTCCCCGCATCGGCCAGCAG
>JAKUTG010000079.1:0-9628 GCA_022447905.1 Pseudomonadales bacterium
AAGTTGGGACTGTTGGCCGGTGAACTTCGAGACCAGAGACTAAAAGGAGTCTGCTGGCAGGTCGACCTTGAAACTACCAGTAGTGACCCGCTGTCGCATAAATGGTTTGACTTAGTACTGGTTTTTAACTATCTCCACCGACCGCTGATGGCGTCTATCCAGGAAGTGGTGAGACCAGGCGGGCTGATCATCTACGAGACATTTACGGTACATCAGCCCCAGTTTGGTAAACCTACGAATCCAGATTATCTGCTAAGACCCGGAGAGTTATTGGAGTCTTTCGGTGAATGGGAGGTTGAACACTACTTTGAGGGTGAAAAACAATCCGGCAGCAAAAAGAATAGATGCGCAAAGGCGAGCCTCATAGCTAGGAAGCCCAAGCAGGCATTGAGATAGCCAGTACAGGGGCATATGAAAAAATCAAAAATTGTTCCATTGAATGTTGGGGCCACAAGTCAGCAATCGCAACAGTTCTTTGGCTGCGAAGTACTGAGAAGCAATCGCAAGACGCTGGCTCTCTTCATCTCCCATAGGAAGGTGGTGGTCAGGTGCCCCCATCGTGCTCCCATAAAAGAAGTGCAAGACTTCGTCAATAGAAACCAGAAATGGATCCAGGCACGGCTAGAAGAAGAGTCGAAAAAAAACAAGGAAAGCTTAAGAATCGAAAAGAATGGCAGAATCTTTTACCGCGCACGGGAGCTGACCATAGAGTATAAGGAAGGCCGGAAGCAGCGCATTTTGATCAATGGAGATCGGTTTATCATCCAGGGGCATAAGCTCGATGTCACCAGGGCTACCGTGCAGTTAGAAGATCACCTTATCGACAAAGCGAGTGAGTACATCATCCCCAGGGCACATGGGCTGGCTAGATACTTGGGTGTAGATCGAAAGATTAAGGAAATCAAGCTCAGGAAGACTAAGTCGAAATGGGGACATTGCACTTCCACCGGAGTTATCCAGTACAACTGGTTAATTATGCTGGCACCCTATAGCATCATCGACTACATGATCACACATGAAATCTGCCACCTGATACATATGGATCACTCTAAACAATACTGGGATTTGGTGGCATCGATATGTCCGAACTACGAGTACTACATTGAGTGGCTTAAAGAGCAAGAACATCGCTTCTGGTTCTAAGAAACTGACTTCTTGAACAATAAATCCCACACTCCATGTCCAAGTTGTTTTCCGCGCTGCTCAAACTTTGTTGCAGGGCGCTTTGGGTGCTCCCAGTAATTGCTGGAACCATTTTCGTTTACTAGTCCTTCAGCCTGTTCCAGTAATTCTAGCATCTGTTGCGCATAGGGTTCCCAGTCGGTCGCTAGGTGTAAAACCCCGCCAGGTTTGATTTTCTCTGTTAACAGGGAAATAAAATCTGGTTGGACCAACCTGCGTTTTTGGTGCCGTTTTTTGGGCCAAGGATCAGGGAAAAGTATAAGTATTTTGTCAATGGAGTTTGACTCAAAGCAATTAGTCATTGCCTCTTTCGCGTCTTGGTAGATTATCCAGAGATTTTTGAGCTCGTTTTCTGCAATATTGTGTAACAGCTTGCCGACGCCTGGCCGGTGTACTTCAATCCCGATGAATATCTTTGTAGGTTCATCACTGGCCATCTCCAGAAGGGAGTCCCCCATGCCAAACCCTATTTCGACAATAAGCTCTGCTTTTTCAGAAAGCATTGACCGCACGGGTCGGGATAGAGATTGGTTATTGACAACATATCGGTCCCAGTGCTGATCGATTGCTTTACGTTGGGAGTTCGTTAGTCTTCCAGATCTGATGACAAAGCTGCGAATTGGCCTGTGGCTTGTGGGATTTTTTGTAAACACCGAGAGACTTCTTTTCTAGGAGGGCCAGCCGGGTTATTAACCGCAATTTAAAAAAAGGTGCCATCAATCGGCGAAGATGCGCTTGCGTAGAGCCGTCGCGGGATTCTTCCGGCCAGAAAAGCCTCCCTGCCTGACTCAACCGCTTTCTTCATGGCCGAAGCCATCAGGACAGGGTTCTTTGCTTCCGCTATTGCTGTATTCATAAGCACGCCGTCACAACCGAGCTCCATGGCGGTGCTGGCATCTGATGCGGTTCCCACTCCCGCGTCTACGATAATAGGCACTTTAGCATTTTCCAGGATTAACCGTATATTGTAGGGGTTCTGAATACCTAGGCCAGACCCAATTGGTGCGCCAAGTGGCATTACGGCAAGACAGCCAGCTTCTTCCAAGCGCTTGGCCACCAGCGGGTCGTCACTGGTGTACACCATTACGTCAAATCCGTCTTTAACTAACTTTTCGGCAGCTACGAGGGTTTCACTGATATTGGGGTAAAGCGTTTTTTGATCGCCAAGCACTTCAAGTTTTACCAGCTTGTGCCCGTCCAATAGTTCTCTAGCCATACGACAGGTGCGAACAGCATCCTCAGCGGTATAGCAGCCTGCGGTATTGGGAAGGATTGTGTACTTCTCAGGTGAGACGACATCCAATAGGCTGGGCTCGTCACTGTTCTGACCTAAGTTAACACGCCGAATTGCCACAGTGATTATTTGAGCGCCACTCGTTTCGAGGGCAACTAGGTTTTCTTGGAAATTTTTGTATTTCCCACTACCGATGATTAGCCGTGAATTATAGGTTTTACCCGCGAAATAAAATGGTTTATCAATTACATTATTCATGGTTTCGGATCATCTTGCTAACAGGGCGGTGGTGGTTAGCCGCCGCCGATTGCCTGCACAATTTCAATTTTGTCTCCACTGTTAAGCTGTTGTTGATAAAATTGACTCTTGGGTACGATCTCGCCATTGAGCTCAATTGCAATGCGCCCTTTACCAATCTTTAACCATTCTAACAATTGTTGGAGATTGATATTGGTGTCGAGTTCATGGCGCTTGCCATTTACAATGACGTGCATGGTGCTCTCTCAAATGTTTTTCTAAAGACGTCGCCAGGTTTTACCGATCGCAAACCAAAACAAAACTCCCCATCCCGCTAGGAACAAGCCCCCCCCTATTGGCGCAGTTGCACCAAACCAGCTTATCTCGCTTAGGCTAAATATATAAAGGCTCCCTGAAAAAAACAGTATACCAAGCACGAACAGGCAAGCACTTAAACTCAATAGTTTTTCGTTGGGATAATGTAATGAAAGTAATGCCGTTCCAAACAGGGCCAATGCGTGATACATGTGGTACTCGACACCGGTGTTATACGTGTTCAGTAAGCTCGGAGCTATAAGGCTTTCTAGGCTGTGGGCACCGAATGCCCCGAGGGCGACTACAAGGAAGCCGTTGGCGCTGGCAATAGCGATTAAATGTTTTGTCATAGCTGCTGCATTGTGGAGCGGAAGGTTCGGGGATTCAAGTTCAGACTTGTCGGGGCAGAGGCAAAAAAAAGCCGCGATAAATTCACGGCCACCTTAGCTAATCCCTAATACTCATTGGGCTTTCATGTGAGCCTTGATTTTGTTCATGGCATTTTTTTCCAGTTGACGAATTCGTTCCGCTGAAACGCTGTATTTATCGGCTAGATTATGTAATGTCGCCTTGTCTTCACTTAACCAGCGACTTTGGAGAATATCTTTGCTGCGGTCATCTAGCTCGTTCATTGCTAGATTCAAGCTGGCATTGGTGACTTCCTCCCACTCCGTTTCCTCGAGGTTATGTGCCAAGTCGGAGCTCTGATCTTCGAGGTAGTAAGCGGGCGCTCTATAAATGGCATCGTCATCACTGTTAGCTTCGGCGTCGAATGGTGCATCATAGGCACTCATACGGCCTTCCATCTGGCGAACGACTTTTTCATCAACGCCTAGATCTTTCGCGACTGCTTGAGTCTCCTCGTTGTTTAGCCAACCAAGACGCTTCTTGGAACTACGCAGGTTGAAGAATAGTTTGCGTTGAGCCTTGGTGGTGGCGATCTTGACGATGCGCCAATTACGCAAGATGTACTCATGCATCTCTGCTTTGATCCAGTGTACGGCGAAGGAGACAAGGCGCACTCCTACCTCTGGATTGAATCGTTTAACAGCTTTCATCAACCCGACATTGCCTTCCTGGATAAGGTCTGCCTGTGAAAGTCCGTAGCCAGAATAGGTTCTAGCCATATGCACCACGAAGCGCAGGTGTGCCATTACTAGTTGACGGGCTGCATCAACGTTATCTTCGTAGTAATACTGGTTAGCGAGCTCACGCTCTTGGTCGGGAGTCAACATGGCGATACCATTAACAGACGTAATGTATGCTGTTAGATCGCGACCCGGAGTTATGGGGCCGATTACTTGTAAACCCTTTCCAGTGTTCATATTTGTTCGTACCTTTTTGTCGGTCCAACCGACCGGCCACTCGAGCGGCGCATTCTAACATCCATTAGTTTTCACTGCTATCTCATGGATGCTGCCAAAGCCATTGATCCACGGGCTTTAGAGACTTAATTTCTCTAATTCAATTAGGTGGGATCAATTTTTCCATTGGAAACCACAATCCCCACTACACTAATCTTGGGGCTGTTTGTCTAGTTTTCAATGTTTAGCATTATATTCTACCAGTTTTAATGAAATATTTTAATACGTTGATTATTAAAGATTTATTGTTGTATTTAACGCGTTTGCTTCCGGCTTAGTTATGATGGCAGAAAAGCCAAAGGTACTTCTGAATACTGGAAGAATCTTGACTTATTGGAAATGGGCCACAAATTCAATGCTAACCATGTATGTAAGCATTTACTTACATTTAGATACCGTTATTAAATAAGCTTTTTAAAAGAGATATAGAAATTCCTGCCTTGTTTACTACCTGAGTCGAACGTAGTTATTCCGCTTTACTCAACAAAAAGTGCTGCAACGAATTTTTGGGCTTCGAAGGGTCTGAGGTCGCCCACCTCTTCCCCTACACCGACAAACCGAATGGGAAGTCCCAACTGCTTGGCAATCGCAAATATGACGCCCCCCTTGGCGGTACCGTCCAGCTTAGTAAGGGTTATACCAGTGACTTCCGTTGAGGCATGAAAACTCTCAGCTTGGCTGAGAGCGTTTTGACCGGTAGTCGCATCCAACACTAATAGAGTTTCGTCCGGCAATCGTTCGTCTTGCTTCTTGAGCACGCGCACAATCTTCTCGAGCTCTTTCATGAGATTATCTTTAGTGTGCAATCGACCGGCGGTATCTGCAATGAGTACATCAACCTCTTTAGCTTTGGCAGATTGATAGGCATCGAAGATAACAGAAGCGCTGTCTGATCCTGTTTCCTGCGCTACCACTGGGAGTTCATTATGGTCGCTCCATACTTGTAACTGCTCAACCGCCGCGGCTCGAAAGGTATCGCCAGCGGCTAACATGACTTTTTTCCCCTGAGACTGTAGACGGTTTGCTAACTTACCAATAGTGGTAGTTTTGCCGACACCGTTTACTCCAACCACTAAAATAACAAAAGGCTTGGAACTACTGTTGACATGGAGTGGTACTTCACAGGGATCAAGAATCATCTGCAGCTCCGCCTTAAGCGCGTGCAAAAGTTCACTTGGGGCTGAGAGCTGTTTACGATCGAGCTGTTGTTTTAAACGGGAGATAATCTGGTCGCTTGCTTCGATTCCTACATCGGCAGAGAGCAACAGGGTTTCTATATCTTCCAAAAATCGTGCACCAATTGTCTTCTCACCATGGACCAACGTTTCGATAGCCTCGCCCAGTCTTCCTCGGGTACGACTGAGCCCAGAAATCATACGTGAGAAAAAAACGGGCTTTTTGTCTTCAGGATTTGGGCTTTCTGATCGTGCCGAAACATTTTCTGGATTCGCCGGGGAATTTTTCGAAGTTTTCTCTTTTTTTCCAATTCTAAACATCAGAAGTACTCTGGATACGATAATCCGAACTGCCTTATCCTACCACCACACAGATAGTGGTTACATAAATACGAGATAAGCTATTAGCTGTAATTATCGGTCAGCCTTGCTAGGCTAGCAATTAGCAGGTCAAACCAATCCAAGCATAATGAAAATACACAAGACAGGTAGACAAAACTCTCTGCGAATCATCGGTGGCTCCTTTCGCAGAAGGAGGATTAACTTCCCTGATATTGAAGGCCTGAAGCCGACATCAGACAGAACTCGAGAGACGCTGTTCAATTGGTTGCAGGATTGTATTCACGCTAGTAGATGTATCGACTTATTTGCAGGAAGCGGAGCACTTGGTATCGAAGCTCTTTCCCGCGGTGCAGAGCGCGCGGTATTCATTGAAAAGAATAAGTCTGCAGCAAAAGCGATCGAACACAACCTAAAAATGTTAGGGTTAGAAAACGGCGAAGTTAGCAACTCTGAAACATTACGCTGGCTGCAAACGGCTCCGGAGGGCAAAGCGAAATTCAACATTGCCTTTATTGACCCACCATTTGTTGATGATATTTGCAGAGTATGCAATGAGCTAGCTGTCAGTAATTTTCTCCAGACAAGTAGCAAAATTTACGTCGAGACTGGTATAGAGCTATTGGAAGCTGACTTGCCTGAAAATTGGATAAAACTGAAACAGAAAACGGCCGGCAAAGTTCATTATTATTTGTTTGAAAACTGCGATGGGGGTTAAATAAATGTCAAGTGGCCCCCAAAAAGAAGAATTTGAACCTGCTTGGTGGTTGCCTGGCGGCCATAGTCAAACTCTTTATAGAAAACTCTCGCGGTTAGAAAAAGTTCGGCAGGTGCGCCAACGAATTGAGCTAAGGGACGGTGATTTTATTGATGTCGACTGGGCTACAAATATTGCCCTCGTTAACAAGGCAGCTGACTTGATTGTGGTGATCTTGCATGGGTTATGCGGGTGCTCAGGCTCCTCTTATGTTTTATCTCTTCAGCGATTACTTAGCGAAAATGGTGTATCAAGTGTGGCGATGAATTTTCGCGGCTGTAGTGGAGAGATGAACCGTAAAGCGCGAGCCTATCATTCGGGAATCTCAGACGACGTTGAAGAAGTATTTTCCAATTTAACTTGGCTGCACACTGAAAAAAATTTTGCTTTTGTCGGGTATTCGCTAGGCGGAAATGTACTGCTTAAATGGCTGGGAGAAAGTTCTGGGAATTCGAGAATAAAGAAAGCGGTCGCTGTTTCAACGCCTTTTTCTTTAGCGCATTGTTCGAGAGCCATGCTACAGGGATTGGGCAGGCTGTATGGAAGATATTTTGTGAGGAAGCTTTTAGCCGACCTTAGTAATAAGAAATTGTATTTCGAGCAAGTCGATAATCTAGATCAACTAAGTGAAATAAACCAACTAGGTGAGTTGACTGGTATTTCTTCGATATGGGAATTTGATGACAAAGTTACAGCTCCATTGCATGGCTTTAAAGATGCCGAAGATTACTACAACCAGTGCAGCAGTATTGGTTTGCTAGATGCCATTGAAACTCAGACGCTGCTTGTTCAAAGCCAGAATGATCCATTAGTGCCGGCGCTCGCCATTCCTTCCAGCGAAAAGCTATCACCTCACGTAAATTTGAAATTGAGCAGCAAAGGAGGCCATGTTGGCTTCATATCTGGCTGGTCTGAGCAATGGCTGGAGCAAAAAATCCTGCAATTTATTCAAGTCTGATGTAACACATGGCGCAATTGTATGAGCGGGGTCAATTCGCTAAAATGCTAGATAGGTAAAGGCATCCAACCCTAGGGTTACTCAATGAAAGTAGCAGTTTATCCCGGCACATTTAATCCCATTACCAATGGTCATACTGATCTTGTTGAACGCGCTGCCGGGTTATTTGACAAGATTATTGTTGCCATAGGAACCAATCGACAGAAAAACAATACGCTTTCCACTGAACAACGTGTCGGTCTTGCTGCCGAGGTGCTTGGGCATTTGGCTAATGTGGAAGTGATTGCCTTTGATGGACTGTTAACTGACTTTGTAGGGCAGTGTGACGCTAATATCATTTTGCGTGGATTACGCACGGTGGCTGATTTTGAATATGAATTTCAGTTGGTTGCGATGAATCGAGTACTGGATCCCGGTATTGAAACCGTATTTCTCGCACCGGCTGAGCACTTATCATTTATTTCGTCGACATTGGTCAGAGAAATTGCTTCATTCGGCGGAGACATTTCCAAATTTGTACATCCGAGTGTGGTCAAGGCCATGTCCCAAGTATGAGAGTCAAGGCCTGATACCTCTATTTCTGGCAGTAAGGACAATAAACGGTATTGCGTTGCCCAAGCCGAATTTGACTTAGAGGCCTCTGACATTTCCTACAGGCCATGCCGCCTCGACCATAGACTTGCAATGATTGCTTGAAGTAACCTGGGTTTCCACTACTGTTGGTGAAGTCTCGTAACGTAGTACCGCCTACCTTTATCGATTTGCTCAAAACTTCCTTAATGCGATCAGCCAATGCTCGGTAACGTAGTCGTGAAACTTTGCCTGCGGCTCGTTTCGGGTTGATACCTGCCATAAATAAAGCTTCGTTTGCGTAAATATTACCGATGCCCACGACCACCCTGGCGTCCATTATAAAAGTTTTTACTGAGGCCACTCGTTTGCGACTGTTATGGTAAAGATATTCACCATCGAACCCGTCGCCAAGAGGCTCTGGGCCAAGCGATTGAAGTAATGGATGTGATTCAATGGAGTTGGGTTCCCACAAAATGCACCCAAACCGGCGAGGATCGGAATAGCGCAATAATCGATCACCTTCAAAAATAATGTCTAAGTGGTCATGTTTACTAGGGCTTTTATTCGTGTTGAGGACGCGGAGACTACCAGACATGCCTAGGTGGGCAAGCAATGTTCCAACGCGTGTTTTAAGCAGGAGATACTTCCCTCGACGTTCTACCTTGTCGATCACATGCCCAGGCAACTCGTCTACCAAGGAAGGAGTAACTGGCCAGCGGAGGTTTGGTTGTCTTACGATCACCTTTAACACACGTCGCTTGGTAACGTGTGGCGCGATTCCTCGTCGAGTTGTTTCAACTTCAGGTAATTCTGGCACCGGCGCTTCCTGCGGAATTCGAATGTCAATAGGTGTGTTTATGAAGAGCCGTTATAATCGTTCCTCTTTCTAAATGAAAGCCTAGCGCACGGTAAACAGCTTTTGAACAGGCAATTAATACTAGGAGTTGATGCGGGTGGAACTTTCACTGATTTCGTTTGCGTTGAAATTGGTCGCGAAAATTCGCTAAATATATATAAAACCCTATCAACTCCAACGGCACCTGAGCAGGCAATCATGAATGGGTTACGCGAGATGGGATTGACGGCTTTTGCCGAGCAGGGTTCCCTAAATATTATTCATGGCAGCACTGTTGCCACCAACGCCACGCTGGAAGGTAAGTTAGCCAGAACGGTGTTTATAACCAATCGCGGCTTTGGAGACATGCTTAAACTGGCCAGGCAAACTCGACCCAAACTTTACGCGTTAGAATTTCCACCTAAAGATCCACCTGTTCCGCCTGAACTCTGCTTCGAAACGGGAGGCAGGTTGGGAGCGGATGGAGCGGTCGTTGAGCCACTAACCGAAGAAGATCTGGAAGCACTTGCCCTAAAGATACTTGGGGCGAACCCAGAAGCGGTTGCCATTAACCTTTTGTTTTCTTTTCTCGATGATGGCTTTGAGCGGGCGAACGAAGAACGAATCAGAAAACCTATCGCGTCCGTTTTCGTGAGTCG
>JAKUTG010000008.1:0-25937 GCA_022447905.1 Pseudomonadales bacterium
TTCATTGAGGGGCATCGAATTTTTAAGAAAAACTTTAAAGCTGGATTGCATTGCAGTGTAAATACAATCGTCATAGCAAACAACTTAGCGCCCACTCAAAGCCTAGCGGGGCTGTGCAGAATAGTGTGATAGTTTATACTTTGGTGTGCAGCGAGCCTGGCCATTGCCAGGTTCTCCTTGTTAGTGTCAACTCGGGAGAGGAGCTGTAAAGATGGTGGATCTCTATACTGGGTAGGGGAAATGAGCACAGGAAACGTACCGGCGGAGTTGCTAAAAGTCAGAGCAAAAATCGACCAGATAGATAGGAAACTGGTCGAATTGTTGGCTATACGTTTTGCGCTAACGCAAACGGTTAGTTTGCTTAAAGCAAATAAAGAGCTTGAAGCTTTCGACGCGGACCGTGAGGCGCAAAAGTTAGCGGAACTCAGATCCCTTTGCGAGGAGCACCAACTTAATCCTGAACTCATTACGAAACTGTTTACCAGCATTATGGAGGAAGTTGTTCGCAACCACCGCCGCTTGCGAGACGAATAACTGTTATACTGCGCATCACTTATTATTAGCGCTTGCGTCTGATTTATTCTCTGTTAGAATGCACGCCCTCGCTCGGTGCGCACCCAGAGCAACAGTCGTTAAAGCAGGTTTTAAGCGCCTCAACAAGCAGCCATTGCAGCGACAGCAATCGATAGGACATAACATGAAAACTGACACCCATCCGAATTATGGGTCCATCAAGGCAACTTGTAGTTGCGGAAATGTTATCGAGACCAAGTCCACCCTAGGCAAAGATATCCTCATAGAGGTATGCTCCGAGTGCCATCCGTTTTATACAGGAAAGCAGAAAATTCTCGATTCTGGCGGTCGTGTAGATCGCTTTAAGAAAAGGTTCGGTAGCAGGAAGTTGTAAAATTATTGGTGTGCAATAGTTTGCTGAGTCATTGATCGACCCTAACTTCCTAAATTGGTATATCTTGGATTTCGTATAAAGCGCCTCTTCTTGCATTACACCATTGCTTTGCGTTTGTACAAAAGTGCTTAAAATATAGTTTCAGTGGAAAGTTCTTTTCCCTGTTCTTCATCTAGATCTAGTCCTGGGAGTTGAGTCTCTGGGGCTTCTGGTGCATTCTCGATTCGGAAGTATTCAAACATTGTATCGGGGTCGCCAGGCGTAGCTAGTTCACCGGTTGTCCTGTCGATTAGCCTGTCGACAATCCCATCTGGCCGATTCATCGTGTTTTCTGGCGCGTCTTCAAGTGCAGCACGCATAAAATCTATCCAGATTGGCAATGCCACTGTGGCACCTTGTTCCCGCTCTCCGAGGGGTTCGGGCTGGTCGAAGCCAACAAAAACAGTGCTAGCAATATCTCTATTAAAACCTGAGAACCAAAGTTCCTGAGGGCCATTTGTTGTTCCGGTCTTACCCATAAGGTCACTGCGGCCTAATTCACGTTGGACACGATTTCCACTACCTTCCTCGATGACCGAACGTAACATCGAGTTGAGGATGTATGCTACTCGTTCATCGATGATTCGCGGAGCAGAATTAACTGCGTTGTCTTTTCCGCTATTAGTACGTGAGCAATTTTCACAAACCACTACTGGGTTTGCTTGGTACAAAAGACCATCGGTCAGGCTATTGATCTCCTTGATAAGCCACGGATCAACCTTGTATCCGCCATTAGCAATAGCTGAGTAGCCCGTAACTATTTCTAAGGGTTGGACATCTTGGCTACCGAGCGCGACTGTCAAATCATTGGTAGGGAAGTTATGGGTTTGAAATCCAAATTTGGCGGCGAACGGTAAAACTTTGCTTGAACCCAGTTGGTCGTATAGTCGCACTGCAGGCACGTTGCGAGATTCCTTCAAAGCATAGCGCAGCGTGATTGGGCCTAGGAAATTGTTTTCATAGTTATTTGGTCGATAATCACCGCGAGTAATAGGTGCATCATTGATCGTACTAGCCGCACTGTAACCGTGTTCGAGTGCGGCTCCGTAGAGGAATGGTTTAAAGTTAGATCCGGGCGGTCTGGGAGTAATCACTCGGTTCACCTGACTACGCCGAAAATTATAGCCGCCCACCAGCGCCAGGATTTCACCATCAGATGGGGACATGGCAACCAGAGCACCCTGAATGTCGGGGATCTGGCCTAGTTCCCAGTGGCTTTCGTTTTGATTGATACGAACTAGATCGCCTACCTGAACTACATCCGATGCATTTTGCGGTGGTGGCCAAGCTTCGTTACGCGATCGGAAAGCGTAAGCCCAACTTATTCCATCCCATGGCACGGTAATGGACTCTCCTGATTTGAGTAGAGCCGAAAAAGAGCGGTCCTGAATTGCGGTAACAACGGCTGGTTGTTGATTACCGTAAGTGGGAACAGATTGCAGTTGCTCCAGCCAAATTCCCCGAGGATCTAGAGTGTCAGGCGGGTAATGGCCATCGGGTCCGCGATAGCCGTGCTGTTTGTCGTAGTAGCTTTCTAGACCGTTCACAATTGCTTTGTTTGCTGCTAGTTGCTTGAGACTATCAATTGAGGTAATAACTTCGAAGCCTCTTGAATAGGTTTCTTCACGGAACTGCTCATAAAGCTGTTGTCTAACCATTTCAGCAACATAAGGAGCAGGTACCTCGATGTTGCGATTGTGTCTGCGGGCGGTAACTGATGCACTGTTTGCCGCTTCGTACTCGGCCTCAGTAATCATATTTTCGTTAAGCATGTTTCTGAGTCTGGTTTCGCGGCGGGAAAGCGCCAGCAGCGGGTTACTTAGTGGATTACAGGTTGAGGGACAAGGAAGTAGAGAGATCATCATGGCGGACTCTGCCAAGGTGAGCTCGCTGACTTGTTTACCGTAATACACAAAAGCTGCAGCACCGACGCCGTCGGCTCCAGCGCCGAAGTAAATAGTATTCAGATAAAGGGTAAGAATTTCCTCCTTGGACAGTTCTCTTTGGATCTGCAATGCAAAGGGGATCTCCTTGAACTTGCGAAGATAGACGTTGTCACTATCAAACGACAGATTGTTGGCCAGCTGCATGGTAATCGTACTGCCGCCGCCAAGACGCCGTCCGCGTAGGAACCCATAAAAGCCGCGTAACAGGCTTTGGACATCTACTCCGGGGTGGGAATAGAAGCGAACATCTTCTGTCGCAATGAGAGCATCAGTCAGGACTTTGGGAATCTCCTGGTATTCTATGGGGTTTCGGCGGTTGCCTATCTCGTCGATCAGGCGGTTATCTGAGGTATAGATTCGCAGCGGAGTCTCTAGCTGAACATCTTTATAGGTCTCTGCGGAGGGAAGTAACGGAGCGAGATACAAGTAAGCCGAGCTTGCAGCCATGATAGCGCCAGCTAGCCCCACTATTCCTACTAGCGCTGCCCATTTAAAGTAAACTTGTAGTTTAGACTGCACTCGGTTTAAGCCTCTGGCCGGGGCAGGTTTCCCGATTGGAGATTTAAAGAAATTTGAACGCCCATTATACACCCGGATGGCAATAAATCGGTGTTATTCTGGGTCTTTTCGAGCCAGGCGCAGTTCCAATTAGGTCGATGTTCATAAATCTGAGCCTAGAAATTTTTGCTGCTCGGAGCTTTGGCAGATTTGCGGGTACAATACAGCAGCTGAATTCTTGTGGGTAAGCGAGATATGAACTACTACGGCAATGTTTTCTTGGTTGGCCCGATGGGCGTGGGCAAGACCACAATAGGACGTGCCTTAGCAGAATATCTGGGCATCGATTTTTACGATTCCGATCAAGAAATAGAAGCTTCGACAGGAGCTGATATACCTTGGATATTCGACGTAGAAGGAGAAAGTGGGTTCAGGTCTAGAGAAATCCGCATGATCGATCAATTGAGTAGTAAGAAGAACATCGTGCTAGCCACTGGAGGTGGGGCCGTGTTGTCGAGCGACAATCGACAGCGCTTGAAAAGTCGCGGAGTAGTTGTTTATTTGTGTGCTTCAATCAAACAACAAGTCATGCGCACAAGCCGTGATAAAAGTCGGCCCTTGTTACAGACGCCAAGTCTGGAAAAACGAATTAGCGAACTCATGAAGATCCGCGATCCACTCTACCGAGAAGTTGCCGATATCTTGGTGGACACTAAACGCAGTAATCCAAGGTCCATTAGTCGCGATATAGGCAAACGTCTTGCCGAAATAACTAGTAAACTTCCGGTTTAGAAAAGCAAACGCAAGAAAAAAGACTAACTCAAGATGCATAAAGTGAATGTAAATCTAGGTGATCAAAGTTACCCAATCCTTATCGGTAGCAACTTGCTTGAAGACAGTTCGCTCATTGATCCCTACTTGGGCAAAGGGAAACTGGTAGTCGTTACCAATGAAGTCGTGGCACCTCTTTATTTAGAGGCTGTTAAATCCATGCTGGGTGGTCGATGTGCGGGAGAGATCGTATTGCCTGATGGGGAACAACATAAGAACTTAGAGGTGATCAGCGAAATTTATGATTACCTACTGCGGAATAAGTTTGATAGGCACACGACGCTTTTAGCTTTAGGGGGTGGTGTTATCGGCGATATTACCGGGTTTGCTGCCGCGACTTATCAGCGCGGAATTGGTTACATCCAGATCCCAACGACCCTGCTCGCTCATGTTGATTCATCAGTTGGCGGTAAAACCGGGGTAAATCATTCGTTGGGGAAAAACATGATTGGAGCCTTCTATCAGCCGCGTTGTGTACTGGCAGATATCCGCGTGTTGGATAGTTTGCCTGAGCGTGAAATTAAGGCGGGATTAGCAGAAGTGGTTAAATACGGGCTTATAAGAAATGCTGAGTTCTTCGATTGGCTTGCCGAGAACAGCAAGCCGATTGCAGGGTTGGATGATGCATACCTAGTGCGGGCCATTAAAACGTGCTGTGAAATGAAGGCAGGCATTGTGGCTCAGGATGAGAAAGAAATTGGTATTCGGGCGTTACTTAATTTGGGACACACCTTCGGTCATGCTATAGAAACCGCTGCGGGCTATGGCACTTGGTTGCATGGGGAGACCGTAGCAATGGGCATTGTTATGGCGGCTGATCTTTCCCGGCGGCTGGGTTGGCTAGATGTGTCAAGTGCGCAGCGGGTCCGCACTGTTTTAGAGAAAAATTTTGGTATGCCAGTCGTGCCTCCAGCTGATATATCAGTAGATCAGTACCTTGACTTGATGTCATCTGATAAAAAAGTGGAACAGGGGGAGATCCGGTTCATCCTTCTTAAGGACATTGGTAGTGCTGTCGTTGAAGGTAATATCGCTATCGAAACGCTTCGATCTACTTTGACTGCTGGTCATGGGCTCTGCGGCGAATTGTGAAGCATTGAAAAGGTACTTTGAAACTCCCTATTAATCCTTTCAAGCTTATTTTGTAGTGACATGGACGAATTTAAAAGGTCGTATCGAGGCGGTTGAAGCAATTGGTGACTTGCTAGAATCTCTTGGACGTTGTGTCTGGTAAATGCTCATGTACAATTGGGCCCCTTTTCTGGAACGCTCCAGCTTCTTAACATCGGAAGCAGTAAAATTTAGCCACTGTAATTGTCCATGAATGTAAAGACACATATAAAAGGACATTAAGCTTGACACTGAAGAACGATCGCTTTCTCAGGGCTTTGTCGCGAGAGCCGGTTGATGTAACCCCAGTATGGATGATGCGGCAGGCGGGGCGCTACTTACCGGAATATCGAGCCACTCGCAAGCAGGCCGGCGATTTTCTTGCGCTGTGCAAGACTCCGGAGCTTGCATGCGAAGTGACCTTGCAACCACTGCGTCGCTATTCCTTCGACGCCGCTATCTTGTTTTCCGATATCTTGACCATTCCTGACGCGCTCGGTCAAGGCTTATATTTCTCAGAGGGAGAAGGACCCAAATTTCATAAGATCATAAAGACCACGACCGATGTAGAACAACTACCAGAAATTAATATCGCCAGTGAATTGGCCTATGTTACTGACGCAGTGTCTCTAATTCGTAAAGAGCTGAATGGAAAGGTACCTCTTATCGGCTTCTCGGGAAGCCCTTGGACACTGGCTACTTATATGATCGAAGGCGGTAGCAGCAAGGATTTTCGGATGGTAAAGCAGTTCATGTATGACAATCCAGAGGCAATGCACCTGTTGCTAAGCAAATTAGCAGATATGGTCACCGACTATCTCAACGCGCAGATTCAGGCAGGCGCTCAAGTGGTCCAGATATTTGATACCTGGGGCGGTGTCCTTAGCACCAGCTGTTACGCTTCGTTCTCGCTGCAGTATATGCAGAATATCGTTGCTAAGCTGATCAAAGAAAACGAAGGACAAAGGGTTCCGGTAATTCTGTTTACCAAGAATGGGGGTTTGTGGTTGGAATCGATTGCTGATTCCTGTTGCCAGGCTATAGGGCTAGATTGGACGATAAATATCGGCGACGCGCGACGGCGAGTCGGGGATAGAGTGGCTTTACAGGGCAATATGGATCCATCTGTACTATATGCCTCACCATCAGTAATCAGGGCTGAGGTTGGCAATATCATTCAGAATTATGGTGAGGGGTCAGGCCATGTTTTCAATCTGGGCCACGGAATATCTCCCGGAGTAAGCCCAGAAAATGTGAAGATTTTTGTTGATACGGTACATGAGCTCTCAGCCCAATATCACGCTTAACGATGAAAACACGCTGACGGCGATTGTCAGTTTGGGTTCAAACCTAGCTTCAGATGTGGGTAACCCATTAGAAGTTATCAGGCTCGCTGCAATTGAACTGGGATTCTTAAGCAGCCAGCCACCAATATTATCAACCCTTTATTTTGCCGACCCCGTTGATTGCTCCAGTGGTACCCCAGTCTTCATAAACGCCGTAGAGGTTATCTACCCAGAACCACAATCTACTCCATTACAACTGCTTCAACAGCTTCAACAGATCGAGGTAGCATTTGGTCGCAAGCGTGGTGGGACTGTCAATGAGCCTCGCTCACTGGACCTAGATCTAATCTGTTTCGGCGATCGTCAGATTAATGAACCTGGACTCAAATTACCGCACCCAGAAGCCTACCGGCGTCGCTTCGTACTTCAACCCATTGCTGATTTGGCTCCCAGCTTGGTATTGCCTGGGCAGGCTGTGACAGTGCAGGAACTGCTTGCAACCCTCCCCCCAGAGCCAGCTGTTGTGCCTATAATCACTGCATAAAATCTCTCATATAGCTGATTTGTTGGCTAAAAAACAAACCATTCTGCAGGAAAGGGCAGGTATACCTCGCTTTAATGGGTATCTATTTGTATATCATTTAGACTATAGATAGAAATAAATGCAAAATGGGCGACCAATTTGATAAGCTTACAAATGTGTTTGCTTTAATTAGGCGGCAGACTAATATTTAAAGTAATCGGACCCAAGGGGGTCGAGTAGGACTCCAAGACCGCAATAAAGAATCAGAGGCGATGAACAACGCAATCTCACAAATTTCAATAGGATTAGTAGCAGGTATTGGTTTGCAAATGGCCAAGGCTCAGGATTTTGTCCCAATAGAGTCTGACAGCTTTGCCGGCATACGCATTGCGTCTACCTCTGAGATTAACAATAAAACGCCTCTAATCAGTATAGCCCGTAATTTGGAAGCAAAAGATTTCCAAGGTGCGGTAGTTGAAGATGCACTGAACTTTAACCTTGGCGTTAATTTTGCTCCCTTCAAGGGATTAAACTTGAATCTGCGTGCCGACGCCTGGCAACAACAGATTAAGGATATCCCGGCAGGCAACATAGGCAGCGATTGGTCGGTCAATCTGCCGCAGCTCTACATCGAAGACTCAGTAATCAATGAATTTAATCTCGATAACCCGCTAATAGGGTCAGATCTGAAATCAACTGGTTTCGATCTAGGGGCTTCCTATGTCTGGGAGACCAATCGATTTGGTCAGTTTACGCTATCCACTAAGACTACCTATGTTCAGGAATTCGAGAACAACGGTAGCTTGTTGGATTTGGTCGATTCCGACATTAGAGGCATGGGTGAGCGAGTGGTTAGCCCAGAATTACAAAGCAGCTTGATGCTTAGCTGGCAGTTTGGAAACCACACCGCTCGGGCTATTACCAACTACTTTGATTCCTTTAAGGATATCAGCGAGCTGGATCTTGAGGAAATTAACGCTTTCGTTGACAATATTACTACCGTTGACCTTCAGTATGGTTACAGCGTGAAAACGGGATCTAATGATCGCGCGATAATTTCATTTGGTATCCGCAATATTTTTAATGAAAAAACTTCCCAGATTCTGAACTCCACAACTCGAATTCTAGATCAGAATGGCCGTGTCGCTTACGGCTCTATCAAATACCAGTTCTGATAACCTGTACTCTTGGCAATCCATGAACAGCTGAGTAGTCGGCGGATTCCTTATCTGCGCTTAATACTGGGGTGAAAACCCCCACTGAAAATTCCAGTTAAATAGTGGTTAACATATAATCGAGCTCCGCTTTTCGAATTTTTTGGGTAAAAGAGAATGACCAATTATCGTGCTCCGGTTTCGGATATGCTGTTTCTGTTGAGGAAGGTGTTCAAGACAGAAGAAGTGTTTTTGGCCATGCCCGGTACTAAAGAAGTAACCAACAGTCTTATTGACGCCATCCTGGAAGAGGCCGGCAAGTTAATAGAAGGACTCGTTGCCCCTCTCAATCAATCAGGTGACAAAGAGGGTTGTAGCATCGAAAATGGAGTAGTGACTACTCCCGCCGGATTCAAAGAAGCCTACGCAGCTTGGACAGAAGGAGGATGGTCCAGTCTAACCGGAGACGTGAATTATGGCGGGCAGGGTATGCCGAAGGTATTGTCTGCTCTTATTGAGGAAATGACCTTCGGAGCCAATTCTTCATTTGCACTTTATACCATCTTGTCTACGGGGACGACCCTGACCCTTAACCAACATGCGAGTGAGGAATTAAAACAGATCTATCTCCCCAAACTTTATCAAGGGCATTGGTCAGGAACTATGTGTCTTACCGAACCCCAAGCGGGCACTGACTTGGGCATGATACGCACGAAAGCCGTGCCCGGCCCCGATGGAAGCTATCATGTAACGGGCACTAAAATTTTTATCACTGGCGGTGAGCATGATCTAACTGAGAATATTATTCACCTTGTACTTGCCAGGTTGCCTGATGCGCCTGCGGGTTCTGGTGGTATTTCAATGTTCTTGGTGCCGAAGATACTTGTGGATAAAAAGGGAGAAGTGACCGGTATCTCCAATAATGTGAAATGTGGTTCTATTGAACACAAGATGGGTATCAAGGCTTCAGCAACCTGTGTGATGAACTTCGAAGATTCCAAGGGTTACCTTGTTGGCGAGTGTAATAATGGCCTGGCTACCATGTTCACGATGATGAATTACGCACGCTTATCCATGGGGTTACAGGGAAATGGGTTGGCAGAGAGTTCCTATCAGGTTGCCTCCGGCTACGCCAAGGAGCGGTTGCAGGGCAGGGCAGCCACGGGTCCTAAACAAGCGAAGAATGCGGCTGATCCGATTCTGGTTCACCCCGATATCCGCCGCATGCTGCTCACCATGCGTGCCAATGTGGTGGCTGGGCGAGCCTTATCGTTGTATGCGGCGCTTCAGCTCGATATCGGGCGTTTTCACCCCGATGAGAGTGTACGGAAGCAGGCCGACCAGTTGGTGGCGCTTCTGGTACCCGTGCAGAAAGCCTACAGCACCGATCGTGGGTTTGAATCTTGCGTGTTGGGGCAACAAGTGCTTGGTGGGCACGGTTACGTAGCAGAATGGGGGCTTGAACAAAATGTTAGGGATGCTCGTATAGCGCAAATCTACGAGGGAGCAAATGGAATCCAGGCTCTGGATCTGATGGGGAGGAAAACGGTTCGCAATAACGGGGAACTTTTAAAAGTGCTACTTGCCCAGATGGATACTTTCACCGCTACTCAACAAACGGTCGAGGCCATGCAACCCTACCTGGAAGTATTTGCAGAAAGTCGGCAGCTACTGGTCGAAACAACCGACGCTATAATCGGTCGTGCGGCAGAAAATCCAGATGAAGTGGGAGCCGCCTCTTATGCGTACATGGAGCTAATGGGAATGACCCTGCATTGCTTTATGTGGTTAAGGATTCTTGCTGCCTGCATCGAAGAGATTTCTGCAGAATCTGGAGATCACGATTATCTCTGTGGTCTGATCAAAACAGGCGAATTCTTTCTGAGCCGTATGCTACCGAAATCGAAGGCTATGGTTGAAGAGATAGCTGCAGGCGCAGCGTCCATGATGGGCCTGACAGCTGAGCAGTTCTAGCCTACAATTTAATTAAGGTAGAAAAGGTAAGGCGCACAATGGTTAGAGTGGCAATTGCCGGAGCAGCAGGACGTATGGGCCGCAGTCTTGTGAAGGCCGTTAATCAAAGTGATGTGGCCTTGCAAGTTACGGCGGCGACCGTACTTGCCGATGATCCTTGTTTGGGCGTCGATGTCGGGTCGGTGGCAATGGGAGTCGCAAGCGGAGTGGTGACAGTGAGCGATTTAACTTCGGCTTCCGATTTTGATGTGCTGATAGATTTCACAGCTCCCGCAGCGACCCTCAAACATATTGAGTTTTGCCAACAGCATAGCAAGGCTATGGTTATCGGTACTACCGGTTTACCGGCCACAGGGATTGAGGCTATATCTGCTGCAGGCGAATCGATCCCGATCGTGTTTGCTCCTAATATGAGTATTGGTGTAAATCTGTGTTTCAGTTTACTCAAGCAGGCGGCCGAGATACTTGGAAATCAGATGGATATAGAAATTTACGAGGCTCATCACCGATTTAAGAAAGACGCCCCTTCGGGAACTGCGCTCAAGATGGGAGAAATTATTGCGGATGTCCTGGGTAGAGACCTGAAGGAGATTGCAATCTATGAGCGAGAGGGAATAAGCGAAGGAAGAGATCGCGAGGCCATAGGATTTTCTGCGGTTCGAGCTGGAGATATCGTAGGTGATCATACAGTCACTTTTGCAGGACTGGGTGAACGCGTTGAAATTACCCACCGAGCTAGTAGCCGAATGACTTTTGCTAATGGAGCGGTGCAAGCTGCGCAATGGATTGTCGGTAAAGAAAACGGTGTTTACTCCATGGGACAAGTGCTCGGGCTGTAGTGTTTAAACTAAAGTCTTTCACACTTTCACGTAGACAAGTGTAGACAAATTTCTATACAATACCCGCTCAGTATGTCGGATACTGAGACCCTAAAAATTTCTAGAGAGCTAATTGAAATAGCGGAGTGAGGAGAGCCTTCATTCTGCTTTTTTTTGTCTGCAAAATACACAGATTAGTTAGGAGAGAGAGTGACCGGATCAGCTTTACTGGCCTTAGAAGATGGTAGTATTTTTAAGGGTATTGGCATAGGAGCAGAAGGAAGCTCCACGGGTGAAGTGGTTTTTAACACTTCTATGATGGGATATCAGGAAATACTCACAGATCCTTCCTACGCTCAACAAATTATCACCCTTACGTATCCACATATCGGTAATACCGGAACGAACGAAGAAGATAACGAATCTGAAAAGGTGTGCGCTTCCGGACTAGTCATCAGAGATCTGCCGTTGCTAGCAAGTAATTGGCGCAAGGATCAGGATCTGAATGAATTTTTGAAGGAACGAAATGTTGTTGCGATTGCGGATATTGATACCCGCAGATTGACTCGTTTGCTGAGAGGCAAGGGGCCGCTTAATGGCTGTCTTCTATCCGGCACAGCAATAGGAAAAGAGGATGAAGCGAAAGCGGTTAAACTCGCTAAAAATTTTCCTGGGCTCAAGGGCATGGACCTGGCCAAAGTCGTTAGCGTCGCTCAGCAATATCGATGGTCGGAGGGCGTCTGGGATATTTCTGTCGGTTACCAGACCGGCCATGGATCTCGCTTCAAGGTCGTGGCCTACGATTTCGGTTTGAAGCGGAATATCTTGCGGATGTTGGTAGGCCGCGGATGCGAAATTATAGTCGTGCCTGCACAAACGACTGCACTTGAAGTGCTAGCCCTTAATCCTGATGGAATCTTTCTTTCCAATGGACCTGGCGATCCTGAACCTTGTGATTACGCGATTACCGCCATAGCCGAATTTTTGGAGGCTGAAGTGCCGTTGTTTGGAATCTGCCTAGGCTGTCAATTGCTTGCGTTAGCATGTGGAGCGAGAACGGTAAAAATGCAACTCGGCCACCATGGCGCAAACCATCCTGTGCTTAATCTGCGGGATGGTACCGTTATGATTACCAGTCAAAACCATGGCTTTGCGGTCGATGCGGAATCTCTGCCAGACAATCTAGAGGCGACACATAAATCTCTTTTCGATGGGTCGTTACAAGGGATAGAAAGAAACGATAAGCCTGCCTTTGGATTCCAAGGTCACCCGGAAGCAAGTCCAGGTCCTCACGACATTGCTCCGTTATTTGATCATTTCATAGAACTGATGAAATTTAAGTGCAATGCAAACTCCTATAATTCTAAAAATAAGACTATGGTCAATAGTTAGAACAAAATGCCAAAAAGAACCGATATAAACAGCATACTTATACTCGGAGCTGGACCTAACATCATCGGCCAGGCTTGTGAATTTGATTACTCAGGAACTCAGGCTTGCCAAGCGCTCAAGGAAGAGGGCTATCGAGTCATCTTGGTGAATTCCAATCCAGCCACTATTATGACTGACCCCGCCTTGGCAGATGCTACCTATATCGAACCAGTAAAATGGCCGATTGTCGAAAAAATCATCCAGAAGGAAAGACCCGACGCAATTTTGCCTACCATGGGAGGCCAGACAGCTCTTAATTGCTCGCTAGACTTGAATCGTCATGGTGTCTTGAAGAAGTACGATGTGGAGTTGATCGGCGCCAGTTGTGAAGCTATTGATAAAGCTGAGGACAGAGAGTTGTTCGACAATGCGATGACTACCATTGGCCTGGAAACCCCCCAACATGGTATGGCCCACAACATGGAACAAGCCTACGAAGCACTGGAAAAAGTTGGTTTCCCTTGCATCATACGACCTTCGTTCACTCTAGGTGGCACTGGCGGAGGTATCGCCTATAACAGGGAAGAGTTTGACGATATTTGTGCGCGGGGCCTCGAACTCTCGCCAACTAATGAATTACTTATCGACGAATCTCTAATTGGGTGGAAGGAATTCGAACTGGAAGTTGTGAGAGATAAGAATGATAACTGCATCATCGTCTGTTCTATTGAAAATCTTGATGCTATGGGAGTACACACAGGTGATTCGATAACGGTAGCCCCTGCCCAGACTCTTACCGACAAGGAATACCAACAACTGAGAAATGCTGCAATAGCGGTTTTAAGAGAAATTGGCGTGGAAACTGGTGGATCCAATGTACAGTTCGCTGTCAGTCCCCAGAATGGCAGGCTAGTGATCATCGAGATGAATCCTCGGGTGTCACGCTCCTCTGCACTAGCTTCAAAGGCCACGGGCTTCCCCATCGCCAGGGTGGCTGCCAAGCTCGCCATAGGATTCACCTTGGACGAGTTGAGCAATGAAATTACCGGAGGAGTTACGCCAGCATCTTTCGAACCGACTATCGACTACGTTGTCACTAAAATTCCTCGATTTACTTTTGAAAAATTTCCCGAAGCCAATGATCGTATTACCACCCAGATGAAATCGGTGGGGGAAGTTATGGCCATTGGTCGTACGTTTCAAGAATCGATACAGAAAGCTCTGCGTGGACTTGAGGTTGGCATGTGCGGATTTGATCCGGTACTCGATAGCAAACTAAGCAATGCTAAGGAGGTTCTAACTCGGGAACTCACGGAACCCGGAGCCCAACGTATCTGGTACGTGGCCGATGCATTCCGGCAGGATTGGTCGATTGACACGGTGTATGAACTAAGCGGAATAGATCCTTGGTTCTTGGTGCAGATCATGGACCTAGTGGAAGCGGAACAAAAAGTTGCCGAATTAAAACTGGCAAATATTGATAAAGACACAATGTTCGGGCTGAAGCGAAAAGGCTTTTCAGATATGCGGTTGGCACAAATACTCGATGTATCTGAGCTGGAAGTACAAAAAGCACGCCATGACTTAGGCATAAGGCCGGTGTTCAAAAGAGTAGATACCTGCGCTGCGGAATTCGTTTCGTCTACCGCCTACATGTATTCTACATACGAAGAGGAGTGTGAGGCAGATGCTTCGGACAGAAAGAAAATTATGGTGCTGGGAGGAGGTCCCAACCGCATAGGACAGGGCATTGAGTTTGACTATTGTTGTGTGCATGCCGCATTGGCTATGCGAGAAGACGGGTTCGAAACTATCATGGTGAACTGTAACCCCGAAACGGTTTCTACTGACTACAACGTTTCGGATCGGTTGTATTTCGAACCATTGACCTTCGAAGACGTCATTGAAATCGCCCAACTTGAAAAGCCAACAGGCGTTATTGTGCAATTCGGTGGACAAACGCCGCTTAATTTAGTGAAACGATTAGAACTGGCCGGCGTGCCTATAATTGGAACACCGCCAGATGCCATCGACCGAGCTGAAGACCGAGAACGGTTTCAGCAGTTGATTCAAAAACTGGGTCTTAGGCAACCTCCGAATTGCACGGTTCGCAGTGTGGAGGAAAGCATTGAGGAAGCCAACAAAATTTCCTATCCATTGGTCGTCAGGCCTTCTTATGTGCTGGGTGGACGCGCTATGGAGGTCGTATACAACGAAGAAGAATTGAAGCGGTACATGCATCAGGCGGTGATGGTTTCCAACGAAAGCCCAGTACTGCTGGACTACTTTTTGAGCTCGGCAATAGAGATTGATGTTGATGTAGTGAGCGACGGAGAGAGGGTTGTGGTAGGCGCGATTATGCAACACATCGAGCAAGCCGGCATACACTCCGGCGATTCAGCTTGTTCACTACCGCCCTACAATTTGACGATGAAGGTCCAGGATCACATTCGAGAGCAGGTTTCCGCATTGGCTCTTGAATTAGGCGTGGTAGGTTTGATGAATACCCAGCTGGCTTACCAGGACGGAGAGATTTATGTGATTGAAGTAAATCCCCGTGCATCGCGCACGGTACCCTTTGTTTCGAAGTGCATAGGTACGTCGCTAGCCAAGGTGGCGGCTCGTTGTATGATAGGGACTTCATTAAAAGAGCAGGGATTCACCAAAGAGATAATCCCCAAGACCTTCGCCGTAAAGGAAGCCGTGTTTCCGTTCAATAAATTCCCAGGTGTCGACCCTATTCTCGGACCGGAAATGAAATCTACTGGTGAGGTAATGGGAGTGGGAACGACTTTCGCGGAAGCCTATGCGAAGGCGCAAATGGGTGCTGGAGAAGTCATTGAAACTAGCGGTAACGCCTTTATTAGTGTTCGCGACAGAGATAAAGATAATGTTGTCGAGGTGGCAGAGAAGTTAATGGAGTTGGGCTATTCCCTCGTGGCCACCCATGGCACTGCTGAGGTCATCGAAAAAGCTGGTCTTCCGGTAACTGGGGTTAACAAAGTAGCGGAAGGCAGACCCCATATTGTCGATATGCTAAAAAACGACGAAATTCAGGTAGTGTTTAATACCACCGAAGGTAAGCAGGCTATTGCGGATTCTTCAACTATCAGGCGCACCGCATTGCGGCACAATGTGTTTTGCACAACCACGATTGCAGGGGCACTGGCGGTTTGCGAGGCACTGAAGTTTGGTAATAATATGTCTGTGTACACCATTCAGGATCTTCACGCTAAATTACTGTAATCACTTTGACATTTCCAAATGAATGATAGAGCGATTTAACAATGGCTAAGGTACCCATGACGGTCGCAGGTGCGGAGACTCTTAGGGAAGAGCTCAACGAACTTAAAAGCGTAATACGTCCAAGAATTTCAGCCGCGATTGCCGAAGCGAGGGAGCATGGCGATCTTAGAGAGAATGCCGAATATCATGCTGCCCGAGAACAACAGAGTTTTTGTGAAGGCCGCATTACTGAAATAGAGTCCAAGCTCGCAGATTCGGAGATAATCGATGTCACAAAGATCGAACCAGCCGGGCGTGTTATTTTTGGCACAACCGTTACGTTGATGAATGTTGAAACAGAAGAATCGGTAAGCTACAAGATAGTGGGCGAAGATGAAGCGGATGTACCAGCAGGAAAGATCTCTGTTATTTCGCCGATAGCCCGTGCCGTAATGGGCAAAAATGTGGGGGACGAGATTGTGGTGAATGCTCCAGCTGGGGATGTCGAGTACGAGATCGAATCAGTTCGACATCTCTAGATAAGGCTCCAGTTCAACTAAAATGATTGCGGTTCCGCTTTCTGAGAGGTTCTGTATAAAAGTATCATGTGCCCAATACTCTGAATGCACTGTGCTCCGAATTTGCCGCAGATAAATTCGGTCATGGCTTTTTTATCTTCGCGGGAACAAGCAATTAATTTGATTTTAATTACTTCTTGTTTGGTCAGAGCTCGTTCGATCTCTTTCCTGATATTCTCGGTTAGCCCTTTTTGTGCAATGATTACCACCGGATTCAATTTGTGCCCTATAGTGCGGAATCGTTTTTTGTCGGCGTTTGATAGATGCATCGACTCTCGGTCTCGGGGAAAAAGAAATGGATTCTAACAACAATGACCAACTAGGAACATCAGCCTCTGATTAACAGTCATGCCACGATCAAAAACCAGCAAAAAATGGCTGAAAGACCACTTCGATGATGTATACGTTAAAAAAAGCAAGGAAGAGGGCTATCGTTCTCGTGCCAGCTATAAATTACTAGAGATCCAGCACAAGGATAGGCTCTTCAAGTCTGGTATGACCGTACTGGATTTGGGAGCGGCCCCCGGGGGGTGGTCTCAAGTCGCTGCAGAACTGGTAGGAAAAAGGGGCAGAGTTCTCGCCAGCGACATCTTGCCGATGGATAGTATTGCAAATGTTGAGTTCGTACAGGGAAATTTCGCAGAACGCCAGGTTCTAGATGAGCTACTAGACCGACTGCGCGGCGCAAGAGCAGACCTTGTAATTTCGGATATGGCCCCCAATATGAGTGGAATTAAGGATATCGATCAGCCGCAAGTCATGTACTTGGCCGAACTGGCCTTGGATATGGCCAAGTCTGTTTTAAAACCGGGTGCGTATTTTCTGGTAAAGGTGTTTCAGGGCGAGGGGTTTGAATCTTTTCGACAGGAATTGAGGAAAAATTTCGACACCGTAAAAGCCAGGAAGCCTAAGGCCTCTAGGCCACAATCCCATGAAATTTACCTTTTAGCAGGGGATTATTTAGGATAAAGATGAATTTGAGTGCAATATTTCCTGTTAAGATTAGAATTAACTTACGGTTCGTACGAAAGGGTTAAATTTGCGGAAAATGGCCGGGATACGATTTAGCCTTGTTATTAGGCTTTCTTAAGCTCTCAAATCTGCAATCTTTAAGGAGATAGATCCTTGAACGATATGGCAAAAAACCTAATTCTCTGGATGATTATAGCCGGCGTGCTTTTGACGGTTTTCAATAATATCAACCGAGAACCCCGGGAAGACAATATTAACTATTCCGAGTTTGTCCGGGATGTTCAATCCGGCCGCGTGTCTGTCGTAGAACTGGCGGGTATCAATATCTCAGGTGTTCGTAAAGATAACACCCAATTCCGCTCCATCATGCCCTTAATCGGTGATGACCAATTGATGGATGTTCTGTTTGAAAACAATGTAGAAATCATTGCAAATGAACCGGAGCAGCAGAGTATCTGGAGCCAGCTACTAGTAGCTAGCTTTCCTATCCTGATTATCATTGCTTTATTCTTCTTCTTTATGCGCCAGATGCAAGGGGGCGGTCCTGGAGGTAGGGGCGGTCCGATGTCTTTCGGAAAGAGCAAAGCTAAACTTTTGGGTGAAGACCAGATAAAGGTGACTTTTGCCGATGTAGCAGGTGTCGATGAGGCCAAGGAAGACGTCCAAGAACTCGTGGAATTTTTGAGTGAACCAGATAAGTTTCAGAGGCTAGGAGGGCGGATTCCCCGTGGTATCCTGATGGTGGGACAACCCGGCACTGGCAAGACCCTTTTGGCAAAAGCCATCGCGGGTGAGGCAAAAGTGCCGTTCTTTTCCATTTCCGGTTCCGATTTTGTAGAGATGTTTGTCGGTGTTGGAGCTTCCCGTGTGCGAGATATGTTTGACCAGGCCAAGAAACAAGCTCCTTGCATTGTTTTCATCGACGAGATCGATGCAGTGGGTCGTCACCGTGGAGCCGGTTTGGGGGGAGGCCATGATGAACGTGAACAGACCCTTAACCAGTTGCTAGTGGAGATGGACGGCTTTGAAGCAAATGACGGCGTCATTGTGGTGGCTGCTACCAATCGACCTGATGTGTTGGATCCTGCCCTGCTCAGACCTGGGCGATTTGACCGCCAGGTTGTTGTGAGCCTGCCGGATATTCGCGGCCGTGAGCAAATATTGAAAGTCCACATGCGTAAAGTACCGATCGATGACCGAGTCAAGGCAAACGTTATCGCCCGTGGCACACCAGGATTCTCGGGAGCTGATTTGGCTAACTTGGTTAATGAGGCCGCGCTGTTCGCCGCGCGGTCCGGCAGGCGTCTGGTATCCATGGAAGAATTTGAAAAGGCTAAGGACAAGATCATGATGGGTGCCGAACGCAAGTCAATGGTGATGTCCGAGAAAGAGCGTTTGAACACGGCCTACCATGAATCGGGGCATGCAATCGTTGGGCGTCTGATGCCAGACCACGATCCAGTTTACAAAGTCAGCATAATTCCGCGCGGCCGCGCATTGGGCGTCACTATGTTTCTGCCAGAGGAAGATCGTTACAGCTACAGCAGGCAGCATATCCTCAGCCAAATATGTTCACTTTACGGGGGACGTATAGCTGAAGAGATGACCTTGGGCAAAGAAGGTGTAACAACTGGAGCCTCTAATGATATCCAGCGGGCCACAGAAATGGCTCGCAACATGGTTACCAAGTGGGGCCTGTCGGAAGAACTGGGCCCAGTGCTTTATTCTGAAGATGAGGGAGAGATATTCCTTGGCAAATCTGTGGCTACTCAACCCAAATCTGTTTCGGACGACACAGCTAAGACAATTGATAGCGAAGTGCGCAAAATCATCGACGAATGCTATACAAGAGCGCGCGAAATATTGGATAACAACCAAAATCTGATGGAATTGATGAAAGATGCCTTGATGGAATATGAAACTATCGATTCCGAACAAATCGACGATATTATGGACGGCAAGAAGCCACGGCCCCCGGCTGACTGGTCCGATTCGGACGACGATGATTCTGGAGTCAGTAAAGTTGAGAAGGGAAAAGTTGGTGACTCTCGCAAAATTGGTGGCCCAGCCAGCGAACACTAGTTGACTCTGCTGCGTTAACTCTTTCAGGTACCTGACTGTTGAGCGCTATCCTGACAGCTGGAAATAGGCACATCGATCTCTCAATTCCTGTATGCATGGGAATAATCAATGTAACTCCCGATTCGTTTTGTGACGGTGGGCAATTGCGGCAGGCAGGCGCAAATCTATTCGAGGTCGATGTCGACAAAACGCTACGCCGGACAAAACAGATGGTGGAGGAAGGGGCTGTATTCATCGACGTGGGTGGCGAATCAACAAGACCCGGGGCCCAGAAAATTACTGCCGATGAGGAACTGGAGCGCGTCATTCCTGTGGTTGAAGCAATTTCCAGAAACTTTGATATATGTGTTTCTGTGGATAGCAGTAAGGCTATAGTTATCGAAGAAGCCATAAATGCGGGAGCTGAAGTAGTTAATGACATTAGGGCTTTGCAAAACGAGGCCGTGCTTCAGAAGGTCGTAAACTCTAATGTTGCTATTTGCCTCATGCACATGCAGGGCCACCCCCAGACTATGCAGTACAATTGTAACTATGATGATGTTATAGCCGAAGTGTTGGCCTTCCTGAAGGCGCGAGTACATATATGCGAACGTAACGGAGTCGTCAGAGAACGATTGTTAGTTGACCCTGGGTTCGGATTTGGAAAAACTCTTAAACACAACTATCAACTGTTAAAATACCTTCCCAATTTTGAAGTGATGAAATTACCCGTGCTCATCGGCCTCTCTCGGAAATCTATGATCGGTGACGTAGTGGGCAAGGTGGTCGATCAGCGACTAGCGGGTTCGATTGCCGCAACAACTTATGCCCTACTGGGCGGCGCCAACATTATTCGTACTCACGATGTAGCTGCTACGGTCGATGCAATTAGAGTACACTCTGCGTATCTCGATGCTTGATCAGCGAAGCAGTCATGCCAACCAATAAAAAATATTTCGGTACCGATGGTATCAGGGGTGCTGTAGGAAAGGCGCCTATCACGCCAGATTTCATGCTGAAGCTCGGGTGGTCCGCGGGTCGCGTGTTTGCTAGCAAAGGTAACGGGCGCAATAAAATTCTTATTGGCAAAGACACGCGTATATCAGGTTATATGTTCGAGGCTGCATTGGAGGCCGGCGTCACTGCGGCTGGCGTTGATATCATTCTCACCGGCCCGATGCCGACGCCTGCTATCGCCTACCTTACTCGCACACTGCGCGCCCAGGCTGGTATCGTAATTAGCGCTTCCCACAACCCTTTCGTGGACAATGGTATAAAGTTTTTTTCAAGCAACGGTACTAAACTTCCAGACGAAGTGGAATTAGCCATTGAAAAGCAGTTAAGGGAAAATGTGTCAACTGTCCCCTCTGAGTTGATAGGGAAAGCATCTCGCGTTACTGATGCTGCTGGGAGGTATATAGAATTCTGCAAAAGCACTGTTGGGTCCAGCCTTAAGTTCAATGGGCTAAAGATTGTTGTCGATTGCGCCCATGGTTCCACCTACCATATTGCGCCAGCGGTATTTGAAGAACTTGGTGCAAAGGTAAAAGCTATAGGCGTCTCGCCCGATGGGCTAAATATCAATAAAAATAGCGGTTCGACCTCACCAGAGTTGCTGGCTCAAACCGTCAAGTCTGAACAGGCAGATCTGGGTGTCGCTTTTGACGGTGATGGGGACCGAGTGGTCATGGTGGATCATCTCGGGAATATCGTCGATGGTGACGAAATTCTATATGTGATCGCGCGTGATCGACAGCGACAGAATATTGAATTTGGTGGAGTGGTTGGTACAGCGATGAGCAATCTTGGGCTTGAACTCGCACTTGAAGATCTGAACATTCCATTTATGCGCGCTCGCGTAGGTGATCGTTACGTAATGCAAAAACTGCTGGAAGAAGGATGGAAGCTTGGTGGGGAGTCGTCAGGACACATAATTTGCCTAGATATCACCACCACCGGTGATGGTATCGTCTCGGCGCTACAAGCACTTGCCTCTGTGGTTAATTGCAATCAACCCTTGGCTGATCTGAAAAACAAGATGAGCAAGTTGCCGCAGTCAATGGTCAACGTGAGGGTTACTGATGATTCCGTTGATGTTGCAAGCAATAAGAATGTGCGGTCCGCTGTATTGGATATTGAATCAAAGCTTGGTAAAAACGGTCGCGTATTACTAAGACTTTCCGGTACCGAACCGGTATTGCGGGTAATGGGGGAAGGGGAAGATCTGGAAATTGTAGAATGCTTAGCGCAGGAACTTTCGGAGCTAGTTGCGATGGAAGTTGGCAACCCCGTTTGATCCTGGTTCTCCGGATAGGACATCTTTTGAAATATTGCAACCCCCCCACTTCTTAGTTAGTATTGGGGCCCGTTTTTGGTGGTCTCGAGATAGGGTAATGTAGAAAAACCATGCGTCGAAAGCTTATAGTTGGCAATTGGAAGATGCATGGCAATAGGGCTCAAGTAACTAAGCTTTTGCAGCAATTGATTTCTAGTGCTACACAAATTCCCCAAGGAGTTGATGTAGGAGTCTGCCCGAGTTTTGTCCATTTAGGGCTCGTTAAGGATCAGCTGGCGGGAAGCAAACTCATACTCGGTGCGCAAGACCTGAATGAGCAACCAGAAAGCGCTGTTACTGGCGAAATTGCCGGATCAATGCTGTTCGATTTAGGAGTCAGGTACGTGATCGTTGGTCATTCTGAGCGACGAGAAAAGCTAAAGGAATCTGATGATCTAATCGCTGATAAACTTGTGTCTGCTCAGGTTAACGGATTGACTCCCATACTTTGTATTGGTGAGTCACTAGCGCAGAGAGAAAAAGGTGTTACGGAAGAAATCGTTGTCGGGCAGTTGAATGTTGCGCTTGATAAAGTGGGCATCCGGGCCTTTAATGATGTGATTATTGCTTACGAACCAGTATGGGCTATAGGTACGGGTCACACAGCTACACCGGAGCAGGCGCAGAAGGTCCACCGGCTTCTGCGTGATCATCTGGCCGAGTTGAATGTCGCGGTAGCTGAAGCGGTTCGGATAATATATGGTGGCAGCGTAAAGGCTGATAACGCCAAAGAGCTTTTTAGATCAGCGGATATTGATGGGGGGCTAGTGGGTGCTGCTTCGTTAAAAGCGGAAGAATTTATATCCATTTGTAAAAGTGCGGGTTAAGAATCATGCAAACCTTGATCGTTGTAATACATGTTATCGTGGCCATCGTAATTGTTGGTTTAGTGCTCCTTCAGCAGGGTAAAGGAGCAGATGCAGGAGCATCGTTTGGAGCTGGTGCGTCCCAGACTGTTTTCGGAGCATCCGGAAGTGGAAATTTCCTAGTTAAGGCAACAACTATTGCGGCAACGATTTTTTTCATTACTAGCCTATCACTGGCGATATTCGCTCGCAATGAACGGGGTATTAGCAACAATGCTGGTCTGCCTGTGCTGAATCAGGAGATTTTGGAAGAAAATACTAGTGGTCAATCAGATGTACCGAGACTCGAAGATGAGGTCGAACAAACTTCTAGTCAGAACGAAGTTCCCGCACTTCCAGACAATGATTAGGAGGAATTAATTGCCGAAGTGGTGGAATTGGTAGACACGCTATCTTGAGGGGGTAGTGACCTACGGTCGTGCCGGTTCAAGTCCGGCCTTCGGCACCAACATCTAGTCTATATTAAGTCTTTTTCTTAGCATAAACCCAAGTAAATAAACCCCTCCAAGCAAATCAGCTTGTCTATATCCTGAGATATCTGTAGCATCCAAAGCTATTCCTTTGGGTGGGTATATGCCGAAAAAAGCGAAAGAGTTACCGGAAGTTGCTATCAGAAGACTAAGGCATACTGTGACAGCCTATGGTACGCCCACTAAGGCTAAACATCCCGTTGGAGTTGTCTCAGGCCTTTGTTTACAGTGTATGCCGCCAGTAGACTCTGAGAAGATTGGGGCGAGACAGTGGATATTGCGCACTAGGGTTGGCAAAAAAAGACGTGAATTTGGGCTGGGTGGCTATCCTTCCGTACCCACCCAAAAAGCTAGAGAGGCTGCGAGAGCGTTAAAAGATGAAATCAAGTCTGGTGTAGACCCACTAATAGCAAAGGCCGCAGCAAAGTCGAGGATAGCGGAGGAACAGCAGAGAGAGCTTACCTTTAAACAGGCCGCAGCCAAGTACGTCATCAAGCGAGGCAAGGAATACAAGACTGCCAAGCAGACGAACAGACTACGGCAAATGTTAGACGTTTACGTGATTCCTTATATCGGAAATCTCTTAATTGATAATATCCAACGTAGCCATCTTATTTCGATGATGGAGAATTACTACTACGACAGAACGCATACGGCTGTCAGAGTAATTAACCATGTTGAAAAGATAATTCAACAGGCAATCATTGAAGAAAAACGTAAAGGTCATAATCCTGCTATCTGGCACAACAATCTATCCCTAGCTTTTCCATCTCCGAACAAGATTGCTCCACCCCAAAACTATCGGGCTATTGACTGGCGTAAGTTGCCTGACTTTATGAAGGCGTTAGATGCCTACAATCAACCTAAAGGCTCCCGTCCGGATGGTGATTGTTTTGCGTTCATGGTGCTTACAGTAGCTAGGCCATCTGAGGCACGACTTGTTAAGTGGTCTGACATCGACTTGGAAACTAAAGTCTGGACTATTAAACCCGCAGCCGTAAGAGGTGACGATAGACGCAAGAGCAGTAAGGAATGGAAGATTCCTTTAACTTCGCAAGCAATTAAGGTTCTCAAAGCTCAACCCACCAAGAGAGGCTTGGTATTTAAGACCCTCGCACAACAAGAAATTCCAGACGCTTACATGAGTTCAGTGCCTGACGCTCTTGGCTTTGATGCCGTAGCACATGGCTTCCGTTCTACATTCCGCACATGGGGACAGGAGCAGCACCGATTCACCGAAGAAGCACTAGAGCTATCCCTTAAGCACACCGACACCAACGCTAACCGTGCGGCCTATGCCAGAAGCCAACTCTTTGATGAACGAAAGAAGGTTCTAACTGAATATTCGAAGTGGGCTATGAATGGGGTCAGCCTTAATGTCAGCAAAGTCGTTTCCATGACTAAACGCAGGAAGGCTAGTTAATGAAAGAAATAATTGAAAGATTGGCTCTAGTAATTCACTGGTTCGGTTTTATTGCAGGGCTGATAAGCATACCTGTCGTATTTGAGGGAACAATGCACGAAGGCGTTTGGGTAGCAGCAACGAATGCTCTCCACCTTATCTTTTTGTTTTCTATCTCTGGTTGGGGAATCAGATTCATTCTCACTGGCGACAAATTCTTCTTTCCTTGGAAGGGCTAGCTGATGGCAGGGGGACTAGTTTTAGTAATTAGGTGGGTAGGTTTGTTTTGTCAATGCTATTGGGTAGGTCTGATAATCCTCGCTTTCACTGTCGGAGGGCTACCGATTTCAACCCTTCCATCTGAACTTTGGGAAGTCTTCACTTCGCTTTTTGATTATTGGGGCGAATTGGCTGGAGAGGACTTTTGGTTCGCTCTGTCATTGTGGACAGCAATCTTCTTTTCCCCAGCCCAATGGCTAGTCACTGGCCGTATAAAATTCTTTCCGTGGAGCAAGATTACTTCTTCAGAGGATGAGGAGTAGCTGATGCTTAATAGGCTTAGATTGTTAATTCATTGGGGACAGCAGAAAGCACCAGAAGAGACGAATCAGGCTATATTAGACTTTCTCACATCGGTTCAATTTAATCGTAGACTTTAACTACTATTGAGGCTTAATTTTTCTAACTCTGCGGATAACTCAGGTATGGATATTGACCCCACTGTCCGAAAAATTTCTTCACCTTTTAGATCGAGCACTATTAGAGTCGGCATTCCAACGATCTTGTAATACATCCCACTATCAGGAAAAAGGTCAATATCTACCTTTACTACTACATAATTCTCGAGCGCTGATTGCACCTCAACAGAATTTAGTATTTGTTGCTCCAACGTCTTACAAGCAATACACCATTCAGCAAAGAAATCTATAAACAAGGGTTTGTTTTCAGCTTGCGCAACAGCTAATGCATTAGCAATTGGTTGGGGTACTTCTTCTCCATTTAGCGATAGATTCAGATCTGAATCATTTTCTACTGACGAGAGGGGTGTGAAGCCTAAGTCCAAAATGGCAACGTACATATCGTCAAGCGAAGTCAAACCTGCATCGTACTCGATGCTGAAAGCATCTCTTTCAAGAATCGTTTCTACGCTTGCTTCTGATTGGATTCCTGGCAACTCTAACAGAGCTGCTACGACACTTTCGGGTCAGCTCATTCAAGTGACGCCGCCGCGACTTTTCATCATGCCTTCCACAAATAATGTGACTTTCGACATCTCTGATTCGACCGTAGCTGCTTTCACTAGAAGTGATAACACTACAGTCGCGGCTAGCATAGAAGCTAAACTCGCAATTTTAACTAACCGTACATTCATTTTTTATCTACTTATTCGAGGGTAATAGACATTTGAATACAGAATCTCGCCATTATCAACTTCCCACAAATTATCGCCATCGGCAAATCTGATGCTCTTTTCTGCCTATTTATCCAAATTTTACTAATAGATATTTACTAGGAACTGTACTTATTAGGGAAGACGGAACTACTGGACCCATGGATCGAGTTGTAGAGCT
>JAKUTG010000080.1:0-9611 GCA_022447905.1 Pseudomonadales bacterium
GGAATATCCACTACAAAACTTTATGCCCTAACGTTTTCATTCGGTGCTGCCCTCGCAGGTCTGGCAGGCGCTCTCATGGTGCCTCAGTTCTCACTTTTTGCTGATTTAGGTGTACGATTTTTAATCTGGGGTTTTCTTGCTGTGATGCTTGGTGGCGTCGGCACGTTTGAAGGACCTGTCTTAGGTGCTGCCGTCATTGGCTCTATGACATCAGGATTTCCCTGGATTATGAATCCATATGTTGGAGATGTGCTGGTATTTATTCTGGCAGTTGTAATAGTAAGGATTAAACCAATGGGTTTATTTTCAAACAGGAGGATTTAAGTAATGAGTAAAAAATTAGGAAACAGGGATGTTGATTTAACACAGTCATCGGTAAGCCGGCGACGATTTTTACAAAGTACAGCCTGGATGAGCAGCGCAGTTGCACTCGGTGCAGGCAGTTGGCTTATACCTGCTCGCTGGAGTCACGCGGCTGGACCGATCAAATTAGGCATTGCAACTGACATTACTGGGATGATGGGTTATGCCGGTAATTCTCATGTCCATGTCGCAAACTGGCTTGCGGAAGAAATCAATGCCGGGGGCGGTATCAATGGTCGACCATTAGAGGTTCATATCGAAGATACTGCTACAAATGATCAGACTGCAGTCGCTGTAGTTCGTAAGCTTACACAAAAGGAAAATGTCGACGTCATCATTGGCGGCATTATGAGCTCCACGCGTAACGCCATTAAGGATGTAATCATAGAACGAGGGAAAACACTCTATGTTTATCCAGAGGTTTATGAAGGCGGGGCATGCCAACCGTATCTTTACTGCACAGGCCCGGTTCCATCACAACAAATTGATCCGTTTATTCCATGGCTGATAGAAAATGGCGGTCCTCGTTTTGCTTTTCCTGCAGCCAACTATTCCTGGCCCCAGATCACCAACAAATATGCCAGGAATGTTGTGGAACAAAGCGGCGGTGAGGTAGTGTTTGAAGAGTACTACCCGCTTGACCAGATGGACTACGGCTCCACGATCAATACAATCATGAAAGAGAACATTGACGTGGTATTCATTACCCTAATCCCACCAGGACTACCTGGCTTTATTACTGGGCTTCATGAAGCAGGATTTACCAAGCGGGGCGGTCGACTGGCTTGTGTTTATTACGACGAGAATATGACCCAAGTAAACCCGGCTGAGGAGTTCGAAGGCATGGCAAGTTGTCTGGATTACTATCGCGCGATTGGAGAACAGGGTTGGGATGCAGAATCCGCGCGAATCATGAATGAGTATGAAAAGCGATTTGGTAGCGATCATCTGTTCTCAGCAGGTGCTGGCTCATCAGGCATGTATCGTGCGATCAAACTTCTTGAAGTCGCCATAACAGAAGCGGGCAGTGTTGATCGAGATGATGTCGCCGCAGCCCTGGATCACGCCAGTATAGATAAGGGCCCAGGCGGTCCAGCAAAGATGGTACCTGGCACCAACCATTGTGCAATGAATATGTATATTGCAGTCGCTAAGAACGGCAGTTATGAAATAGCCGCAAAGAGCGATGGTTTGGCAACTCCACGAGAGTGCGCCTAGTCAATCGGGGCAGCATCTAATTCTGGATGCTGCCCCAATTTGTTTGCGATAGAACTCTGAACAAAATAGGGTTTGCCTACCCGAAATAATGGTTAGGCATGTTGCGTCGACTTCATTTTTCTAAACATGTATCAGCTATTTTGCTGATTGAAGCGGTCGTTCTAGTCCTATTCCTTTCTTTACCCCTGTTCTTTGGTGAATTTTGGGTAGTTTTTTTCACCAGAATACTGATCCTTAGTTTGTTGGCGATTAGTTTTGATCTGGTATGGGGCTATGCAGGGGTTTTGAGTTTTGGACAAGCCCTATTCTTTGGCGTCGGGGCTTACGTTGGCGCCGTTGTAGCGCGCGACCTTAATATTCTATCCATCTTCGCAGTTTTACCACTTGCGACAATTGCTGGTTTTCTGATGGCAGTATTAATTGCGTGGGTATTGCTGGTTGGTCGCAATCTTCCGAGTTTAATATTTTGCGCGTTAGGAACCTTAACCGGATCTTACGCAGCGGAACGATTAGCACTTGGTTGGAATTATCTTGGAGGCCAAAATGGAATTCCAGGAATCAAGGCAATGACAATAGGCGATTATGTCTTATACGAGGGCGTTGCATTCTACTATATAGCTCTCGGAATTCTTGTCTCGATATATCTTTTGTGCAGATGGCTTGCACGTTCGCAGTTTGGTCTGGTTCTGGCTGGCATTCGTCAACAGGAAGAACGGATTACGTTCTTTGGCTATAGGGCGCAACATTTTAAAGTTGCAATTTTCTCACTGAGTGGGGCTATTGCAGGTCTGGGTGGCGGTATGTTTGCTTTCCACGATGGCTTTGTTTCACCAAACTTAGTCGGCGTGCTTCTTTCAACCAAGGCTGTCATTTACGTCCTATTTGGAGGGGTCGGTTCTTTGATAGGCGCGGTCATCGGCGTCTCCGCAATTGAATTTCTTACCTTAGAGCTTGCAGATTATGCGCCGGGTATATGGCCTATTGTTTTAGGGCTAATTTTGCTGGCAGTGATTGTCTTCCGACCCTCTGGTTTGGTTGGCATATTCGTAACTGAACGTGAACGTATAGGATCATTTGGAAAGCGTCCTATAAAAACTGATAAATAGAATGAATGCAATTCTAGAAGCTCGAGATTTAGTTAAGCAATTTGGAGAGTTTCGAGCCATAGACTCAGTTGATCTTTTGCTTGAAGAAGGGCAATTCCATGGCCTTGTGGGCCCTAACGGTTCGGGAAAATCAACTCTTTTGAAATGCGTTTCTGGTGCCTTGATCCCTACCCAAGGCCAAATACTATTTAACAACAGAGAAATATCAAAGGAACCGCCTGAAAATCGGTCGAGAATTGGTATCAGTATGAAATTTCAGATTACGAGCATATTTCCAGTGCTATCTGTGTATGACAATATTCTCCTTTCTTTGCAGTCGCACCAAGGCCCTCTGTCACTGGCCAGGTCAACGACACGCGCCGGCTTTCATGAAACAATAATGGATACTTTGCATCGCTTCAATCTGTCTGATCGCACAGATGATCCAGCTGAGGTCCTCTCACATGGTCAGCAACAATGGCTGGAAATTGCAATGGCTCTCGCTTCGGAGCCGAGCCTGCTGTTATTGGACGAACCAACAGCCGGTATGAGTCTAGAGGAGAGGCGTAAAACTGGTGAATTATTGGAGCCCCTTCGAAAAGAGTGCTCTCTTTTAATCGTTGAACACGATCTCGATTTTATTCGGGACATTTGCGATGTTCTTACAGTGCTAGATCAAGGAAAAGTTGTCGAAACTGGAAACATTGAGACCATTCAAGAGAGCGAAAAGGTTAAGAAGGTATACCTCAGTCGTGTCTGAATCCCCCCTGCTTTTCGTACAGAACTTGAGCACGTTTTATGGAAACAGCCAAGCCCTCTTCGATGTCAATATCGAGGCGCCTGATCGTGGAGCAGTGGCTATCCTAGGTCGTAATGGGGCAGGCAAAACTACGCTTTTGAAAAGTATCGTGGGAGAGCTGACACCAAGAAATGGATCTGTTGTTTTCGAAGGAGTCGACAGTACTTCTTTAGCCACAGAAAAAAGAATCCGTAGAGGCATTGGCTATGTACCGCAAGAGCACGCCATATTCGCTGATTTAACGGTACTAGAAAATCTACAAATTGGTAAATCTTCCCAAGAAAATGGGGAACCTATAGATACTGTCTTGGAAATCTTTCCAAAGCTTAAAGAGAGAATTCATCAAATTGCTGGGACACTAAGTGGCGGCGAACGAAAAATGGTAGCAATTGGACGGGCCTTGCTCGGCTCGCCTAAGCTGCTATTGCTTGATGAGCCCACCGAAGGTATTTGGGTTGGCGTGATCGAGGAAATCGTTGATCATCTTATCGAACTCAAAAATCGAATTTCTTTATTGATCGTAGAACAGCATTTGGAATTAGCGCTACGGGTCACAGAGTACGCGTATGTTCTCGATCGTGGGCAAGTCGCACTGGAAGGACCTTCATCTGAAGTTGGAAATAATCCACACCTTATGCGGCTATTGGCTCCCTAGAGGATATCTAAGCCACTCAATTCAATCAAACCCAACAAATACTCGCTGTCATCAAACAATATTACATATTACTCGTCAAATGAAAGTAGGTACCAACATCACTTCCACGATGGCAACCATTCGGTAAAAATTCTTAAATCGAAAAACAATAATTCAGAGGAATACTCTACATTGTTTGCCAATCAGCCGCCTGCTCAAAAGCCGAAGCAACACGGTAAATACTAGGCTCATCAAAATGCTTCCCAATCAGCATCAAACTAACTGGTAGGCCGTCGCTCATCCCGCATGGTATTGCCATTGCAGGATGGTGGGTGGAATTAAAAGGCGCTGTATTTTGAATCATTCCCATCGCGCTCTGTACATATTCTTCAACACTGACATCGGCCCCCGGCAATGGCTGTGCTTTATTGGGCGTGGTGGGCATCATCAAAAGATCGTAACGGGATAACGCATCGTCGTAGGCTGCAATTAATTGCCTGTTTATGTTCATTGCCTTTCCGTAATATCGATTTCCATATTGGTTATGTATATAACTTCCTAAAAAATGAAGAAACCGAGTCGTCGGGGGCAATTCATTTGCACGTGCAGGCCATCCACGAAACAAATCTATAAAACTGCCAACATATAAATTGGAGTGTCCATAACCATAACTACCGCCCGAAATGAAATTCTGTGTTTGAGCTTCGATCGTAATAGGCAACCAAATGTCAACGCCCATTAAATGCCATGGAATCGAGATTTCTTCGACAAAAACACCTAGATCTCGAAACGCGTCTGCTGCACAGCGTACTTTTTCATCAACATCTGCCTCCGAAACATCGTGGCCAAATCCTTCCTTGACCAGCCCAATTCTCATTTCTTTTACCGGCGACCCTAAACTAGTGGTGTACCGATGCGTCTTGACGTGATCACTTCGAGGGTCGTACCCATCTCGACCTGCGATCACCTCCAAAAGCAGCGCGTTGTCAGCAACATTGGCAGTCATTGGTCCCGCATGATCTATGTACGTTTCCATCGGGATCATCCCGGTGTACGGCACGAGCCCATGCGTGGGCTTCATTCCATAAACACCACTGTAGGACGATGGAATACGAATTGAGCCCCCCTGATCTGCCCCAATCGCCATATCTGCTTCGCCTAAAGCTACTAAGACGGCACTGCCCGATGACGAACCACCAGCGGAAAACCCCATTTTGAATGGATTGTGAACGGGCCCTGTGGCATTAGTAAAACTGCTGCCCGAATGGCAAAAATATTCACAGTGTGCTTTTCCTGAAATTTCACCACCAGCATCTAGAATTCGACTGACGATTGTCGCGTCGATCTCAGGGACATACCCCTCTAAAATTGATGACCCATCCATCATTGGGACATCCGCAACCATCACGTTGTCTTTAACGGCAATCTTTTTACCTTTTAACTTTCCTTCAGACGCGCCTTTAATAGCAGTTTTGTAATACCAAGCATTATGAGTATTTTCTTCATCTGATGGTCGATATCCCGACGTTCTTGGATATTTAACACTTGGCAGATTGTCAGGCAAAGAATCAAGTACATTGTATGAGTCAATCGACTTTCGCATCAGTTCAATATATGTCGTTAGTTCCGAGTCAGTAACGGACAAGCCTGTGCGCGTTGAGATCTCTCGAAGCTGCTCAATGGTCGGCAGTGGAACACTCATGATAATTGTCTCTCCTTCGTAATCAATGCCCGGTCAATTGTTGCAAAGAATATCAACAGACACTGTGCTTCAAAGATATCCCCAATTACAGCCTTGAATGTAAACAAGCGACCCAATCAAGGAAAATAGATTATCTGCCCTTGAATCGAGGCGCCCGCTTCTCCAAAAAAGCAGAAACCCCTTCAGCGTAATCACTTAATCGGCCTGCTTCACGCTGAAGGTCTCGTTCTAGATCCAGCTGCTGATCAAGATTGTTACTAAACGCCGCATGAATAGCCCGTTTCGTCATGGCTAGAGAGGCAGTTGGGGCTGTTGCGAAATGTTGGGTAAGTTTTCTAGCCTCTGTGGCCAGATCTTGATCGTCAAATACTTGCCAAATCAACCCCCAATTGGCTGCCTGCTCAGCTGAAATTGGATAGCCGGTCAGCATCAGCGCTTTTGCCCGAGCTTCGCCAACCAAATGCGTTACCGTCCAAGTACCTCCGGAGTCTGGAACCAATCCAATCTTACAGAATGCTTGAATAAACTTTGCTGAACGAGCCGCTATCACCAGATCGCAGGCAAAAACGATGTTTGCACCAGCACCAGCAGCGACACCATTCACAGCACAGACGACTGGCTTGTTCAAGGAGCGAATCAGTCGAATCAGCGGGTTATATACACGTTCGAGAGATACACCCAGATCTAACGGCTCCTTGCTTAGCATTGGATCACGTTCACCGAGGTCTTGGCCGGCGCAAAAGCCGCGCCCTGCACCTGTCAACAACACCACGCGACACTCCTGATTAGTAGCGGCGTTCTCGAGCGCCGAGCGCAATGCTCGGTGCAATTCTGGATTCAATGCATTGAGTTTGTCCGGTCGATTCAGTGTCAATTCTAGACACCCATCAATAAACTCTTCTTTTAAGACAGTCTGTTCCATTTCGTTGTGTCATTTGAGTTGCAATTGTGCATACATTTTACAGTTGATTAAGAATTGAGTGTCGAGACCTATCAACAAGATCAGCTAGATCACCTAATATCGAAAAATCGCTTTCTAATTCACTTCGAAGAGGCCAGAAACTCCCATTCCGCCACCAACACACATTGTTGCTACCACGAATTTGGCGCCCCGCCGTTTTCCTTCGATCAATGCATGACCGACCATGCGGGCGCCAGACATGCCATAAGGATGACCGATTGCTATAGCGCCCCCATCGACATTTAGAAGCTCTTCGGGTATCCCAAGCCGATCGCGACAGCAAATTACCTGAACTGCAAAGGCTTCATTGAGCTCCCACAAATCAATGTCGTTGATTCGAAGCCCGTGTCGTTCTAGTAGACGCGGCACTGAAAATACCGGCCCAATACCCATTTCATCAGGCTCGCAACCTGCTGTAGCAAGACCACGATAAATACCTAAGGGTTCGAGGCCTCGCCGATTTGCCTCCCTGTCAGACATGATTACACATGCAGATGCGCCGTCGGAGAGTTGGCTGGCGTTTCCCGCTGTAATACAGCCCTCAGGACCGACCACAGGGGTAAGGTTTGCTAGACCTTGAAGCGAGGTCTCTGGCCGGTTGCCTTCATCCATTTCCAGTAAAACATCGTTTTCTGTCGTTACACCAGTCTCTTTATTCCTATCCTGCTTAATACTTTGTAAGGGAACAATTTCTTTATTGAATCTACCCGCCTGCTGTGCAGCAGCAACCCGCGATTCGCTTAAATAGGCGTATTCGTCTTGCTCTTCACGACTAACACCATATCTTTTTGCGACGACTTCTGCAGTCTGGATCATTGAACAATAAATTTCTGGCTTGTGCGTCTCAAGCCATTCCTCATTGCTCCGATAGGTGTTACGGTGCTCATTCTGTACCAAACTGATGGACTCGAGACCGCCTGCAACAACCACCGGTACTTTATCGACCAGTACCCGCTGAGCCGCCAGACTGATCGCTTGAAGGCCTGAGCTGCATAATCGAGTAATAGTTGCCCCGCTCGCTGTCACCGGAAGTCCAGCTCGAAGGGCAGACTGTCGTGCAATGTTGCGCCCCGTGGCCCCCTCGGGTAATCCACAACCAATAATCACATCTTCGACTTCCTGTGGCTCAATCTGAGCCCGCCTTACAACCTGCTCGATGACGTGTCCCCCGAGCGTCGCCCCATGCGTATTATTGAATGCGCCCCGATAGGCCCTTCCGATTGGTGTTCTAACGGTGGCAACAATCACGGCATCGGTCATCTTTGTCTACCTCGGTATTTACTTGGGTCAATAATCGGACAGTAACCACCCATTAATCCGACGCACAGGCAGAATACCGTTTCAAATGAAAATCTACATCGCCGAACAAAATATCAATCATGGTTAAGCGTTTGAAGTAATGACCTACATTGAGTTCGTCCGTCATTCCCATCCCTCCATGCAGCTGAATACTCTGCTGGCCAACAAACCGGGCTGCCTTTCCAATACTTACTTTTGCAGCGGAGGTTGCTCTCTTCCTAGCATTGGAATCACATTCGCCCAATTTTAAGGTTGCCATATATGCCATGGATCTCGCTTCTTCACAGGCCATCAATATATCCACCATTCGATGCTTTAGAACTTGAAATGTTCCAATGGGCCGCCCGAATTGCTCCCGAGTTTTAACATACTGAAGCGTAGCAGTATAAAGCGCTGACATGATACCGACCGCTTCCGCACACACCATCGCAATTCCATGATCCACAACAAGTTCGATCATGGGAAGACCACAATCCAATTCACTCATAATTGCTGTTCTGCTTAAGCAAACGTTATCAAAAATAAGCTCCGACGCCGGTACATCGTCCTGCAGCCTGTAATCTTGCCGAGAAAGACCCGTGCTGTCACGATCAACCAGAAATAGCGTGATACCGTCTTTATCACGACGATCTCCTGTTGTCCGAGCCGAGACGATAATTTTGTCTGCAGAGTTAGCATGGCGGACAACAGCTTTTTTACCATTGAGAATAAATTGATCTCCATTTTGTTGGGCAGACAATTGAACATCAGACAAGTTGTAGCGTGACTGGGGCTCTGCAAAAGCAAACGTAAGTATCAAGCGACCCCTAACTAGATTAGACAGAATTTCGGACTTTTGTTTCTCGTTATAACCTACCTGAATCAGCTTGCTTCCCATCACTACAGTTTCCAAAAAGGGTTCTAAAATCAACCCTGGACCCAACGCCTCAGCCACAACCATAGTGTCGATCTCTGAACCTCCGTTACCTCCAAATTCTTCCGGCAAATTTAAACCGAGCCAGCCAAGCTTCGAAAACTTTTGCCAATTTTCCTGAAGAAAACCTTTGTTCTCGTCAACAAAGTTGCGCCGTTTATTAGAAGGATATGATTCGCGAACAAACCGTTCCACACTATCTCTAAGTATGCTGTGCTCAACTGATAACGATAAATCCATTTAGAAATCACAGATCCAATATTTTTTTAGCGATAATGTTTCTTTGTATTTCATTCGTTCCACCAGTGATAGATGCTTTGCGCCAATTAAAATAATAAGGCGCAAGTCCAGGGGCATATTCGGGTCCAACTGCACAATCTTCCCTGCCTTCATAAAGCACCTCAGGTAGATATGGTTGCGCGTAATAGCCAACCGACTCTACAAGTAATTCGGTAATTTTCTGCTGAATTTCAGTACCTCTTATCTTGAGCAGTGATGATTCAGGTCCTGGCGTACAGCCCTTGCTCAGATCGGATAGAAGACGCAATTCTGTATATTCAAGAGCCATGAGATCAATTTCTATACTGGCTAACTTTCTTCTGAACAAAGCATCATGCTTTAGCAGATTGCCATCAAT
>JAKUTG010000081.1:0-9581 GCA_022447905.1 Pseudomonadales bacterium
TTTGTGATAGGATTTGGTACCGGGTTGCCCATCAACTATTTCGAAGTGAATGCCTTTGTGAGTAGCGGCTTTGAGATTTACTGGGAAGCAGCGAACAGGCCAACTTATGATCTCGGTCGGCTGCTTGTTGCTATCGGTTACATCGGGCTGATAATGATGGTATGCAAATCAGGCATATTACATTTGTTGCGCTCGGCCCTGGCGTCTGTAGGACAGATGGCGCTGACCAATTACCTTTCCCAATCGCTCATCTGTAATGCGATTTTCATGGGATGGGGGTTTAATCTGTTGGGTGAATTGGAGCGTTTCCAGATTTATTACGTAGTCCTGGGTGTATGGTTGTTTCAGTTAATCGCTAGTCCAATCTGGTTACGTTATTTTAGATTTGGTCCTGCCGAATGGTTGTGGCGCAGCCTGACTTATAAAAACAAACAGCAATGGCGATTATCGACCGTTTGATTTCTTAATCATGACTTATAAACTGTTAACGATTGCACGCGAAGATAGCATAGCCAGCTTATGCTTTAACCGGCCCGAGTGCGGCAATGCATTGAGCGTCGAATTGATGCAGGAAATTATCGCGGCATGTAATTCTTACAAGTATGACACTGATACTCGCGTCATTGTCTTTCGCGGCGAAGGAGCGCACTTTTCTGTTGGAGCCGATCTCAAGGATCCTGTGAGGCAACAGCAAATTGACGAAAAAGATTTGAACCAATCATACCGCAGGACTCAACTTGGTAGAGAACTGATCGAGACGGTCCTCAATATAAATCAGATTACTATCGCTGCCGTACATGGCGCAGCCGCTGGGGGAGCCGCCTGTATTGTTAGCGCCTGTGATTTTCGCATCGGCAGTGCCGACTGCATCATCGGTTATCCGGAAGTTAAGCTTGGCATGAACCTTAGTTGGGGAGCCTTGCCACTGTGTTACAACCTTGTGGGCCCGGCGAAAGCCAAACGTATGGTGATCGGAGGAGAGCTTGAACCGGCAGGAGATCTTTTAAATTGGGGGTTTCTAGACGAGGTGGTGGAGCGAGAGTTGTTGGAAGAACGAGTCGGCGAGTTAGCGAAGTATTATGCGGCTAGGCCAGCCATTGCCGCCCAGATGATCAAGCGCGGGCTCAATGCGATTCAATTAGCTAATAGCGCGGGTGTTATGCATGCTGACGGTGACCAATTTACACTTGCTGCTTTAACCGAAGATTTCAAAAAACAGCGCCAGGCATTCCTAACAAAGAATCAAGAGAAATAACCTGGATTAAGTTGTCTTGAATAGGTCAATCACGTACCATGCTCGCCGGCTTCAGCCGAAGGTGGTTACTTCTTTCGTATTTCGCTAAAGGTTCTTTGTTTTCTGCGATTAATTGTTGAAGCAATTCATTTCACGATTTTTCCTGGCGCGATCTAATTGCCACGGTCATGACGTAGTCACAACAATGCTAGAACGATTGCACTTTAACAAAGATACAATGCGCGAGTTGTTGAAGATCGCGTTGCCGATGGTAGTGTCCCAAGGGGCTTTCGCGGTGATGATCTTCACCGATCGTTACTTCATGTCACAGATCGATCCCACTCACATGGCTGCTGCGCTAGGTGGAGGCATTGCCTGTTTTTTCTCTTTCTGTTTTTTTTCCGGATTACTGTCCTATGGCAATGCCATGGCCGCACAATATCTCGGTGCGGGTGAAGCGGAGAAATGTCCTAAAGTAGTTACCCAGGGAATCATCATGGCAATGATGAGTATTCCCGCGTTGGTGGTCATCACCTATTTTGTTTCCGGCATTTTCGAAAACATGGGGCACGATTCTCGCCAAGTGGAACTGGAACGTACTTATTACACCATATTGATGTTGGGTATCGTGGTCACGTTAGCCAAGATTTGTCTCTCTTCTTACTTTGCTGGAATCGCCCGCACCCACGTGGTAATGATCTGTGACATATTCGGACTTATCATCAATGTGCCGCTGAGCTATGTCATGGTGTTTGGTAAGCTCGGGTTTCCAGCCTTGGGTATTGTCGGGGCTGGTGTCAGCACTATCGTTGCGACGATCTTGGGGTTTCTTGCATTTATTTATTTCTATCTGGCAAAGGAACACCGGGAAAAATTTCGCGTGATGGAATCCTTTCATCTCGATTGGGGCATTCTGCGCCGCTTTCTTCGACTGGGATTTCCGTCAGGCATGGAGCTTTTTCTTAACGTTGCGGCTTTTAACCTCTTCCTTTTGATGTTCCAGTCCTATGGTGTAGCGCAAGGTGCATCGGCGGCGATCGTGTTTAACTGGGATATTCTATCTTTCGTTCCAATGATTGGTCTTAACATCGGGGTAATAAGTATGATCGGACGCTTCGTCGGCGCCAGAGACTTGCGACGGACCTCTGAAGTTATGTCCGCTGGATTTATAATGGGTATTAGCTATTCTATGATTCTAGCGATCATCTATATCAGTTTCCGCTATCCGCTTGTAGAAGTGTTCGCGCCGCCACAAGGTGATTTTTCAGAGATACGTGAGCTAGCTGCTTTCATGATGGTCGGGTTGTCCAGCTATGCAGTCGCTGATGCCATCATTATAGTTTCTGGAGGAGTGTTGCGTGGCGCCGGTGATACCCGCTGGTTACTAGTGGCCTCGGTATCGTTACACTGGCTCATGCTGGTAGCGCAGTATTTTATAATTTTGGTGTTAGAGTTAGGGCCGAAGGTGTCGTGGCTCACCTTTGTCGCGATGATTTTTGTCATCGCGGTAGTCTACATCGGCCGCTTGCGTGGAGGTATCTGGCGGGATCCGGAACGCCTAGCGGCGGTAATGGCAGAGTAGGAGTTTCACGGCTTGCACCGCCCCCTAGAAGCAGTTAGCCTCTGATGATTCATTTTATAAATTCCAACAAAAGAGTTCATCATGGGAAAGCTAAATAATTCTGCCATCTTAACGATTATAGCTGCGACCTTCATTTTGTTTATCAGCACTACTGTGTTGGCGCAGTCGCGTTACCCATCGGGCTTGCTCAACCAGAAGGGTAATTTCACTCGCGGTGCAGCCAACGCTATAGGTCAGCCCTTCCGCGGTGTGGCTACATCGGATGGGATAATCGAGGGGCTTTTTCCTATCAAGGGGACTAGCGTATCGTCTCGACCGGTGCGAGAAGCTGCTGATCGCTTTCTTGCCACCCTGAATACTTCTGAGCTCAGTCGAAGCCACTTCGCAATCAATGATCCAGAGTGGCGTGACTGGTCCAATGTTGATGTAGGCATCTTTTCCCGGCGGGGGATCAGCCTGGAGGAAATGTCTGGTGACCAGAAAGCGGCAGCGTGGGCATTACTGGAAGAAGCCTTAAGCGCGGAGGGGCTGGAGCAAGCTCGCAGCATAATGCGCACTGAGCAGAGGCTGCTCGAATTGAATAGCGCACCCATAAGATACGGTGAGGAAAAATACTATCTGACCTTCATGGGGATCCCTTCTGAAGTTGATCCTTGGGGTTTTCAATTAGATGGCCATCACCTGATAATTAACTATTTTGTACTTGGTGATCAGGTAGTCATGACGCCGGCGTTTTGGGGAGGAGAGCCAGTTGTCACAGAATACGGTCGTTATGCAGGAAACGCTATTCTTCAAGAAGAACAAAACCTTGGGCTTGAGCTGATGCAGTCGATGAGTAGCTCACAGCTGTCGGAAGTAACACTCAGTCCAGACAAGGTTCGCAATAATCAAGTAGCAGCAGCCAACCAGGATAACTTGACTCTGGATTATGAAGGGTTACCTGGTTCGGAGATGGACAGCTCGCAAAAACTTAAATTGCTGGGAGTGATTCGTTCCTATGTCGGTGCTTTGAGAGAACCCCATGCCGAAATCACCATGGATGAAATCGGCCAGCATATAGACGGCACTTACTTTGCTTGGATAGGCTCGGTAGCGGACGATGCAGTTTTCTACTATCGAATTCAAAGTCCGGTAATCTTGATCGAATTCGATCATCAGGCACCTGTTGGAACCCTTCAGAAAAACCCTCCAGGTGTTCCATCCAGGGATCACATTCATACCGTTGTTAGAACACCGAATGGCAATGACTACGGAAAAGATTTACTTGCGCAACATTTAGCGGCGGAGCACTAAGATAAACGGAAAGATTATGAGATATTTACTAACTTTCATCCTGTGGATCAACATTATGGCCTCGACCTTTTTGTCTGCCCAATCACAAAATCCTTTCGGCATACCGTCCGAAGAGGCGCTGGCACCGTCATCCAATATTGTGGCAGCCCCCGGTTCCCGGGCACAAGGCTGGCTGAACCAAGGCCGGTCGGAGGTGATAGCACGCCATGGAGTTGTAGCGACTAGCGACAGTCTGGCCGCGCAGGCAGGTCTAGAAATTCTGCAGCAGGGTGGTAACGCAATCGATGCTGCAGTGGCCGCAGGTTCGGTACTGGATGTAACTTCGCAAAATGACACCGGTATTGCCGGTGACCTGTTTGCGCTTGTTTACATAGCTGCAGAAAAGAAACTCTACGCACTGAACTCGGCAGGTTGGGCTCCAGCCCGATGGACGCCTGAGTTTTTCAAGAAAGAATTGGGGCTAGAGCGGGTGCCGCCCACGGGGGTGAATGCAGCGACCGTTCCTGGTGCGATCTCAGGTTACGATGCATTGTTGAATCGGTTTGGCACCATGGGGTTTAAGGAAACCTTTGAAAGAGCAGCGCGGATCGCCGATGAGGGTTGGGGGCAGGGAGAGCGTCGTCATCGCGACATCGTCAGTGCTGAACAAAGACTTAGACAAGATGATTATTCCGCTGAGGTCTTCCTGGAAGACGGAAAAGCGCCGCATCTCTACAGCATCATCCGAAACCCTGACCTCGCCGACGCGCTTCGGTTAATGCAGGAAGAAGGTCGTGATGCTTTTTATAAGGGTGCTATTGCGGACGCAATTGTCGCGAAAGTACAGAGTGAAGGAGGTGTGATGACCCATGCTGACCTTGCGGAGTTCGAATCGGAATGGGTTGAACCCATTAACACCAACTATCATGGCTACGATATCTATCAATTACCACCGCCGGGTCAGGGCTTTGCTGCTTTAGAGATGCTAAATATTCTGGAAGTGTGTGCGCCTGAGCATGGTGTAAACCTGGCAGCTCTCGGCCCTTCCAATCCTGACTATTGGCATTTCATGGTGGAAGCGAAGAAACTGGCTTATTCAGACCTGCAAGCGTACAACGGGGATCCATTGTTCAGCGCCGTGCCAGTTACGGAGCTTCTCAACAAAAACTACGCTGCCAGCTTGTGTGACCGTATTGACATGGACAAGGCTTCGGAGCCTTCGGTGAAAGGCGGATTAGATGGTGGCACTATTTATCTTACTACGGCAGACCGCTGGGGGAACATGGTCTCCTTGATCCACAGTGTTTTTTCAGTATACGGCAGTGGCTCAGCCATTCCACCCTATGGGATGGTTTTGCATAACCGGGGAGTGGCTTTCTCGATGGATCCGGATAGCCCCAACGTGGTGGCTCCGCGTAAGAGGCCGTTTCATACAATCATCGCCGGGTTCGTAATGCAAAACGAAGAGCCTTTGATGACTTTCGGTAACATGGGCGGAGCCGTGCAACCGGAGACCCATGCCCAACATATGGTGAATTTGATTGATCATGGAATGAATGTCCAGATGACTACTGATGTGGCGCGTTTCACCCATAGCCAGAACAGCAACGTCCTGTCACTGGAGCATGGCCTCTATAACCTCGTTGGTAGGGCTCTGGAAGCGAAAGGACATTCTGTTCGCCCCGTCAACGGCGGCAGTGTTGGTGGTTACCAGGGTATTATGTTTACCAAGGATTTATCGTTACCTGAGCCGATTTTCACTCCCGAGAGCATTGCACAAGATCACCCGGTAAATGGCATCTATCGTGCCGGATCAGACCATCGTAAAGACGGTCAAGCCGTTGGTTGGTAACCGAACTAGTTTAAGGCAGAAGTACACCGTAAATACCAAGGAATAGCTGTTATGGAAATGGTTTCTAACAAACGTATTGAAGCTAATTCAGAAAAAATATGGAATGCGCTTAACGATACAGAAGTATTAAAAGCTTCGATGCCAGGCTGCGAGAGTTTCGAGACGACTGGTGAAAACACTTTTCAAGCAAAAATCACTGCCAAGGTTGGGCCGGTCAAAGCCAGGTTCACATTCAAAGTCAATCTAACTGATATCGATGCCCCTAACGGTTACACGATCAATGGTGAAGGGCATGGGGGAGCCGCTGGATTTGCCAGAGGATCTGCCACGGTGAAACTTGCTGAAGACGATGGTGCTACCGTGCTTTCCTATAGTGTCAAAGCCAATGTTGGAGGCAAGCTGGCTCAACTTGGTGGCCGCCTGATTGATGGCGCAGCCAGGAAAATGGCTGACGAGTTCTTTGGTAACTTCATTGAGATCGTTACTGGCGGGACCCAAGGTCCTGATCAAACTGTTACCACTGACTCCTCAGCGTCACAAGACGTGGTTGGGTTGCCTACCTGGGTGTGGATTATCGGGATAGTCCTGGCTGGAGCCACTGTCTTGTTCGCATTCGCTTGACGTCGCTCCCACAATCTCTGAAACTGGTAAGCCCTACTTGCGAAATTCACTCGAATTAGCAGTGATAATTAGAAAGCTAAAAAAGGGAGATAGACCATGCTGACCGTTAATATGAACGTCAATGGCAAACCTGTAAGCGGTGAAATAGAAAACCGTACGCTACTCGTTCAGTTTTTGAGAGAGAATCTCCGGCTCACCGGTACCCACGTGGGTTGCGATACTAGCCAGTGCGGTGCTTGTGTTGTGCACGTGAATGGTGTATCCGTCAAATCTTGCACTATTTTGGCCACTCAGGCTGACGGTGCGGAAGTGCTCACCATTGAGGGGCTGGCCAATAACGGAGAACTGCACCCGATGCAACAGGCCTTCATGGATAATCATGGCTTGCAATGTGGGTTCTGCACACCTGGTATGGTGATGAGCGCCTTGGACATCGTTAATCGCAATGGCAGTGATGTAGACGAACCGACCGTGCGCAAAGAACTGGAAGGCAACATTTGCCGCTGTACTGGATACCACAATATTGTGAAAGCCGTGCAGGCTGGCGCCAAGGATATGGGAGGCTAACGAAATGACAGAAAACGGAGTAGGCGTCAGTGTGCGTCGCAAAGAAGATAGTCGTTTCCTGATCGGTAAAGGCAACTACACCGACGACATTAACCTGGCCGGACAGACCCACGCGGTATTTGTTCGCTCTCCTCATGCTCACGCTACTATTAACAGTATCGATACTTCGGATGCGGCGGCTTCCGATGGTGTGATTGCCATCTTTACCGGTGACGATCTTGCAGCCGATGGTATTGGGCCTCTGATATGTGGTGTTACTGTTACCAGCGATGATGGTGACCCGCATCGCGCGCCGGTGCATCCCGCTCTCGCTCAGGGGAAGGTCAACTATGTGGGTGACCACATAGCCATAGTAATCGCGGAAACGCTGGCCCAGGCGCGGGATGCTTCTGAGAAAGTAGAAGTTGATTATGGCGTGTTACCGGCAGTGACTGAAACTTCGCTAGCAGCGGATGACGGGCAGCAACAGATCCATGATGTTGCCCCAAATAATGTTTGTTTCAATTGGCCCTTTGGTGACAAAGCCTCTGTGGATGCAGCCTTCGAAGGAGCTCATAAGGTATCTACCTTGGAACTCATAAATAACCGTATGGTGACCAATCCAATGGAACCCCGTGCGGCTATTGCTGAATACAATTCCGGCACCGAAGAAATCACGCTGCATTTGACTACTCAGAATCCCCATGTGCATCGTTTAGTGCTCTCCGCTTTCAACCAACTTGCGCCGGAACACAAGTTACGGGTGGTTGGACCCGATGTTGGAGGCGGCTTTGGGGCGAAAATTTTTATTTATGCCGAAGAATTAGTGGTGGGCTGGGCTTGTCGCAAGGTTAACAGGCCGGTTAAATGGACAGCCGATCGCACCGAGGCTTTCCTGTCCGATGCCCATGGCCGCGACCATGTGTCCACCGCCGAGATGGCCATCGATGAGAACGGCAAGTTCCTGGCCTTGCGTGTATACACTAAGGCCAATCTTGGAGCTTATCTGTCAACCTTCAGTACAATGGTCCCTAGTTATCTTTACGCGTTTTTACTCGCAGGCCAGTACACCACACCGCTAATCTATTCAGAAGTGAAGGCGGTTTTCACAAACACTTCTCCGGTAGATGCCAGTCGGGGAGCTGGCAGACCGGAAGCGACTTTCTTGCTGGAGCGCCTGGTAGATATCTGTGCTGCCGATTTAGGGCTGGATCCGGCTGAGATACGTAGAAGAAACTTTATCCCAGTCGATGCTTTTCCTTACCAGACTCCAGTAGTGCAGTGCTATGACAGCGGGGATTATGAGACCGCGCTGGATAAGGCACTGGCCCTGGCGGATTACGACGGGTTTGCGCTTCGAGCCGAAGAGGCAAAGTCCCGAGGCAAGCGTCGAGGTATCGGGCTTTCCTCATATGTGGAGGCCTGCGGAATTGCTCCATCTGCCGCAGTAGGTCAGCTAGGGGCCGGCGTTGGCCTGTGGGAAAGCGCTCAGGTGCGCTTCAATCCCACTGGTAACGTGCAGGTGTTTACCGGCACCCATTCACATGGCCAGGGACATGAGACCACCTTCGCACAATTGGTTACTGAACAACTGGGCGTACCATTCGAAGATATTGAGGTAATTCATGGCGACACTGCTAAGACCCAGTTCGGGATGGGCACCTACGGATCCCGGTCACTGGCTGTTGGTGGTGTTGCCATAGCCAAGGCCTGCGAGAAGTTGATAGCCAAGGGTAAAAAGATTGCTGCCCATGCGCTAGAAGCGGCAGAAGGTGATATCGAGTTTGCCGACGGCAACTTCACGGTGACTGGAACAGATAAGGCCATGTCCATCGGAGAGGTCGCCTTTAACGCTTATGTTCCTCACAGTTATCCGGAAGACCTGGAACCAGGATTTGACGAAAACGCCTTCTTCGATCCCATGAACTTTTCTTTCCCGGCTGGTACACACATCTGCGAAGTGGAAGTGGATCTGGAAACGGGTGAAGTAGAGATCGTGAAATATTCCGCCGTTGATGACTTTGGCAAACTTATTAACCCGATGATCGTCGAAGGCCAGGTACATGGAGGCATTGTTCACGGCATCGGACAGGCTTTGTTAGAGGTGTGTCGCTACGATAGTGACGGACAACTGATCACGGCTTCCTATATGGACTATGCCATGCCAAGAGCTGATGATGTACCCAGCTTCGATGTGGACTATGCGCCCACCAATCCACCGCACAATCCATTGGGAGTTAAAGGGTGCGGAGAGGCCGGAGCTATCGGGGCACCTCCCGCAGTCATCAATGCGATTACGAATGCTCTGAACATTAAGCATATTGATATGCCAGCCACACCGGAAAATGTCTGGAGAGCTGCTCAGTCTGCCGCTTGACTATAAAAGAATTCTGAGGATTTACCTATGTATGATTTTTCCTATCAAAAAGTAAGCAGTGTGGCGGAAGCAGTTGCCGCTATCCGGAACGCAGAAG
>JAKUTG010000082.1:0-9530 GCA_022447905.1 Pseudomonadales bacterium
GGATGGCAGCGGTATTTGCTATTCGACTGCCCGCAGGCCCATCGTCAATATGCGTCCCAATCACCGACATTGGGTGCATAGCTGCCCTAGAAAGCTTCCGTTTGATCTCTATCTTGTTGATTGGCTCGAACAGAAGAATTTCGAATACGATGTAATTACTGACCATGATCTTCATCATCGAGGTGAGGATCTTTTACGGCAGTACGACGTCATCATGACGGGAAGTCATCCCGAGTATTGGACCAGCGCGATGCTGGACGGAATCGATGGCTATCTGGACCATGGCGGTCGCTTAATGTATCTGGGAGGAAATGGTTTCTATTGGGTCACAGCCGTTGATCCAGAACGCGACCACATTATTGAAGTTCGTCGCGGTTATGCAGGATCCCGCGCCTGGCCATCCCACGTTGGAGAATTGGAATTGGCTTCAACAGGAGAAGTAGGAGGGATATGGCGGCACTTGGGCCGATCGCCAAATGCATTGGTTGGCGTGGGTTTTGCGGCGCAGGGTTGGGATCTAAAGACGCCGGGCTATAAACGCCTGCCTGGAAGTTTTGATCCAAAGGTTGACTTTATTTTTTCAGGTATAGGGAAGGATGAGACGATTGGGGATTTTGGTCTCGTAATGTCTGGGGCTGCAGGAGATGAACTTGACCGAGTGGATTTTGAGTTAGGTACACCCCCCCAAACGATGCGACTTGCTACGTCTCAAGGCATGCACAGCGCCTATTATCTGGTTGCTCATGAGGATATGATGGTAACCATGCCGACCATTGATGGAACCAATAATGAGAATGTTCGAGCAGATATGGTTTATTTTGAAACCCAGAATGGCGGAGCAGTGTTTTCAGTAGGTTCCATCAATTGGCTGGGAAGTTTGTCCCAAAATGGCTATGAGAACAATGTCTCAGCAATCACTGAAAATGTTCTGCGGGAATTTATAAAGTAATCCATAAAATTTTCCTCTTACTCCTTACGCGCTCTAAGACTAGCTGACTATAAGTATGATCAAGCTACATCAGACCGCCATTGTATGAATCTTCCGAATGTTGATTAAATGACTGATTCTGGAAACCATCTTAATAGTGGTGTTCCAACGGGGCGGGAGACATGGGCTGAATTGAAGTTGAGCCCAGATCAATACCGCAGACTTGTCAACCGCTATCGACTCCGATATCTGCGTCGCGCATCCGGATTTCTTGCGCCTTATATGATCCTTTGGCTCGTGTTCCTAGCAATACCCGTCGGTTGGGCGATTTTTCTCAGTTTTAATGATGATGGCGTGTTGGCTCCTCGGTATTGGGTCGGGTTTGAGAACTGGGCACGAACATTCGACGACTCCGAACTGACACAGGTAGTTTTTAATACAAGCGTATTTGTGGCGCTCGCTATCACTATTGTTTTTGGATTAGCGATTTTTTTGGCGTCACTTATTAACAACCATCGACGTGGAGAGAATTTTTTCAAGGTGACACTATATTTTCCACTTCTTGCTCCACCAATTTTAGGAGCGATGATCTGGCATTTCATGCTCCATTTTGATTTTGGTATCGTGAATCTAATTAAAGTAGGTATTTTTGGTGGCGAAGGCGTTAATTTTCTGGGAAAGAATCCTAGAGCAATGGGCTCTATCATCGCTGTTGAGATTTGGCGAGGGTTGGGGTTCTGGGTTCTGTTTTATCTGGCTGGTCTTCAGAGTGTTCCCGGTGAGCTCTTAGAAGCTGCAAAGCTTGACGGCGCTCGAAGTTTTCGACGATTTCTCCGAATCAGTGTGCCAGTGTTGAGGCCACTATTCCTTTTTGCCCTAGTGATCGCGATTATCATGAATTTTCAGTTGTTTGATTCCGTCAAGATATTGACAGATGGTGGGCCGCGAATGGGTACGGCTACGATAGTTTGGTTTATCTACCGCCGTATGTTTGCATTTCAAGATACAGGTTTGGCATTCGCTGCTAGTGTGGGGCTGTTGATAGGAACAATGTTGTTGACCCTTGCTGTTTTTTGGTTGTTAAGGCAGAGAAGCAAAGGGGAAACTTAATCACACATGGATACGTCTAAGCCAGGCAGCAATCACGAAACAGGGCATGTGTCCTATGGGCGGGGCCGTTCCCGGTACCTGTTCGGGAATCGTATCCGGGCATTTTTTGCCTATCTGGTTCTATTGTTCTTTGTTGTTTTTGCTGTTGGCCCAGTTTTATACCTCATCTCTCCCGCACTCCGAGATAGCATATCTCTATTTGACTATCCGCCAAAATTGATTCCTGACGATCCTACCCTTGACAACTTTAGATTCCTATTTGACAGCACGAGATATCTGAGTTGGGCTCTCAACACAATTATTTTTGCAGCCGGTACAACAATCATCTCTCTCTTTACCAATATCTTAGCGGGCTATGCATTCGCGCGATTGCAATTTCCAGGACGGAATATTCTGTTTTTCCTGGTGCTTTCTACTTTAATGGTGCCAGTTGCAGCAGTACTAGCACCGACATACCTCCTGGTCCGTGAAATTGGTGAGCTGCCTATCATTGGTCGGCCTTTTTTTGGGCTTGATACTTATCTAGGTCTGATTTTGCCGTGCACTGTGTCGCCCTTAGGCGTTTTTATGATGCGGCAATTTATATCTACCTTGCCCGTCGGTTTGTACGAAGCAGCCCGTATAGATGGAGCATCAGAATGGAGGATCCTGTTTAAGATCGTGCTGCCCTTGATTAAACCCGCTCTCGTAGTATTAGGGATATTTGTGTTTATGATCACCTGGGCAAATTTTTTGTGGCCGCTGGTTGCGGCTTCCGGCGCCGATTACCGGGTGCTCACTGTAGGGATTGCATCTTTGAAGGGGCAGTTTGTTACTCACTGGGGTGTTCTAGCGGCAGCCTCTTTGATGACGTTGATTCCAGTAACGATTGTATTTTTGTTTTTCCAGAAATGGTTCGTTCAAGCATCGATGGCTGGCGCGTTGAAACAATAGATGCTTCAGGCACGTATAGATGAAAGAGGTATAAGTAATGGCTGAGGTAATTCTTCGAAGTCTTGTGAAACGGTTCGGTTCGGTACCCGCTGTTGACAATGTTTCTCTTCAAATACCCGATGGTGAATTTCTAGTCTTACTTGGTCCGTCGGGATGTGGCAAAAGTACAATCCTCCGTTTGATTGCGGGGCTTGAAGACGCAACTTCGGGTGAGATTGTTATCGACGGGGATCTTGTCAATTTTGTCGATCCGACTCGACGTAATTTAGCGATGGTTTTCCAGAATTATGCCCTTTATCCTCACATGACAGTTTATAAGAACGTTGCTTTTCCTTTAGAAACCGCAAAGATGTCTCGGGATTCGGTTAAAGAGGCCGTCAGTCGTGTGGCCGATATGTTGGAGATCACTGAATTTCTCCAGCGCTTACCCGAACAACTGTCGGGAGGGCAGCGCCAGCGAGTGGCTTTGGCGCGAGCTATCGTCCGTCAGCCAAAGGTCTTCCTGATGGATGAGCCGCTGTCAAATTTGGACGCCAAATTGCGACTTCAGACGCGGATCGAATTGATGTCGTTGCATGAACGATTAGGGATCACTACTCTGTATGTGACCCATGATCAGGTCGAAGCTATGACTATGGGTCAACGAATTGCGGTTCTTCATGAGGGAAAATTACAGCAACTTGGAACGCCGGCCGAAGTCTATGATGTACCCGCGAATAAATTTGTGGCGACCTTTATGGGCGCACCGCCGATGAATCTGATTGATGGAGAGCTACAGAACAACGGAACAGAATGGGTATTCACGCGATCAGATTATCGTTTTGTAATTGATCGGGTCCAGATGAATATTGGAGAAGAAGTGCTGTCATCTTCTAAAGGCACGGTATCTCTTGGCGTGCGCCCGGAGGACATGCGTTTGGCTTCGTCTAAATCAGAAGGCATTCCCGGTGTCATCCGATTCCTTGAGCCGATAGGATCAGATTTGTTTGTCACCATAGATGTAGACCCTCATTCGCTCCAAGTCCGTCTCCCACCGAAGACGCAAGTGGCGACGGGTGATAAAGTTGGAATAGAGTTCGATTACCCAAAGGCGCATATCTTTAATGTCGACGAAGAAAATTTGCAATTACTTTGAGTGCTAAATTTGATTGGGATTGCACTAACGTCGATGGGATACCCCGGGATTTGTTGTCGATTACACAGATCTGTAACCACAATAACATCGCCATGGGTTCCAACTTTCAAGTCTACAACTACCGCTAATTGTTCCTTCAATATTGTCACATGCCTATGAATTCGGTCGGTTTTCTAAATGATTTTGTTGATACGCCAGCCTTACTTATTAATGAGCCGGTGTTGCAGAAGAATCTCAAGACTATGGCAGCGTACTGTAAAAATACTGGAATTGCCTTACGGCCGCATACGAAGACGCATAAGTGTCCGGAAATAGCTAGGCGACAGTTGGATCTTGGTGCAATAGGTTTGGTATGTGCGAAGCTTGGAGAGGCTGAAGCCATGGCCGAGGCGGGGTTAGGACCGTTACTGGTAGCCAATCAGGTAATTGGCCCACTGAAAATGAAACGTTTGTTGAAACTGAATGATCAAGTGGATATTTCAGTTTGTGTGGGTCGTGTTGAACATGTTGAAGAATTGATAAGGACGGCAGAAGGGGCCAATACAATACTATCTGTTTTTATCGAACTTGAAGTCGGGATGCAGCGTTGTGGTGCGGCAGGGCCAGTAGCTGCGCTCGATCTAGCTAAAAAGATTAGTGACGCGCCGCGACTGGAGTTTCGCGGCGTGATGGGTTACGAAGGGCATGCGGTGGGAACCAAGGACCTTGTAGCACGTCACCATAAGGCCGAGACCGCACATCACGAACTTGCTCTTGCCGTAGCTATGATTCGAGAGAATGGCATCGAAGTGCCAGTTGTGAGCGCTGCAGGAACGGGCACATTCAATCTAGGGGTTGATCGTGATGAATTGACTGAGATTCAGCCAGGTAGTTATTGCTTAATGGACAGTGATTATCATGGGTATGAGAACGTTTGTGATCACTTTGAATTGGCATGTACGGTGCTTGCAACAGTCATTGATCAAGTGGACCGAAGAATCGTATTGGATGTGGGGTTAAAAAGTATTGCTACAGACCAGGGTTTGCCCGTTACTCGGTGGCGAGAAGACATCATCCCTTTTGAAATTCATGAAGAGCATTACTGCATGGAGGTTGGAGAAGATAAACCAGTACCAAGAGTTGGAGATCGATTGGAACTGCTTCCAAGTCATATCTGCGCCACTGCAAATCTCTATGATGAGTTTCACGTTTTTCGTGAACAATCATTAATTGCACGGTGGCCAATTACTGGTCGCGGTCGATATACCTGAATCTTTAGGCCGATATATTCGGTATTGAAAGTGTTGACTGTTGATAGATTCAGATTGTTAGAAAACGATTGACCCCGAGATTTAAACAGGTAACAGGCGATGGCGATTCGAGCAGGCGTTGACACAGGGGGAACGTTTACTGATCTCGTCGTATTCGACAGCGAGAGTAACGAGATTCGCTCAAGTAAGTGTCTATCGACCCATAAGATACCAATCGATGCCTTTCGTAATACCTTTGGTCAGTTAAGCATCGAGCCGAAATCTGTCTCAGATTTGGTTCACGGTACGACTATTGCCACCAACGCCTTGATAGAAAGAAAGGGTGGCTCTGTAGCCTATGTCACGACAGCCGGATTTGAAGATGTTCCGTTTATTCAGAGAACGACTCGACCCGAACTCTATAACCTCGCGTGGAAAAAAAGTCTTCCGATGATCGACAGACGATCAGACTGTTACGGGTTGAGTGAAAGATTGCTCTACGATGGATCTGTGTTGAGAGGGCTCGATGATGAGGAGATCCGCGTATTAATATCAGAGTTGCGGGCAGGGGAATACGATGCAATAGCAGTTTGTTTTCTTTTTTCATTTTTGAATCCTTCACATGAGGTGAAGTTAAAAAAACGATTTGAAGAAGACATACCTGAGTTACCGTGTTCTATCAGTAGTGAAGTTGCGCCAATTTGGAGGGAATATGATCGGGCAAGCTCGACAATTGCAGATGCTTTTATCAAGCCTGTGGTGTCGAACTATGTTCGGCAATTGAAATCCGGCCTCTCGGAGCTAGACGTTCCAGCAACTTTAATGGTTATGAAAAGTAACGGGGGGATGATGAGTTCCAGCAGTTGTGAGGCCGCCCCTATTCAGTCGTTGATGAGTGGTCCAGCGGGGGGAATGATTGCCTGTGAGGCAATCGCTGATGCTCTCGATGTGAAAAAAGTCCTAACGATGGATATGGGTGGCACGAGTTGTGATGTTGGAATCATTGTCAACGGGGAGCAAAAACTAACGACTCAGTATGAAATCGAGTTTGGATTGACGGTCAGCATCCCCATGATCGATATCCGAACGATCGGCGCCGGTGGTGGCTCTATCGCATGGATCGACAACGGTGGATTTTTGCAGGTGGGACCGCTTTCGGCGGGTGCTGATCCAGGACCAGCCTGTTATAACCTTGGTGGACATGTACCGACAGTGACAGATGCAAATCTTGTTTTGAATCGTCTCATCCCGGAGTTTTTTCTGAATGGTGAAATGCTTCTTTCTAAAGATTTAGCCAGAAAAGCAGTGGCAACTGTTTCTGGATCAGATGAGTCCAGTTTAGAAGAGATAGCCACGTCAATTACACAAATCAGTGAAGACAATATGGCCAATGCAATAAGGATGATTTCTGTTGTGGAGGGTCATGATCCCAGGGAGTTTTCTTTGATGTCGTTTGGAGGTGCTGGCCCACTCCACGCAACAGCAATTGCTCGGAAATTGTCTATTCCCAAAGTGATCATTCCAGTAGTACCTGGCAACACTTCTGCATTAGGGTTTCTGCTTGCAGATTTACGAATAGATAAGATTCGTACGTTTCCGATGCGCAGTGATTCATTGGATGTTGGCAGGATCAACCAACAATTTAAGGACGCGGAGGTGTCAGCAGCAAAGGAGCTGCGGGCGGACCAATATAGAGGAACAATATTCTGGGTAAACGTCATAAAGATGCGATATGCGGGTCAGAATCATGAATATGACGTACCAATTCCCTATGGTCCTCTAACAGATGACGTGCTTCATGCGGCGTTCGATTCGTTTCATCAGCGTCACGAAGCGTTGTACGGGTACCAACTTCCAGATGCAATCATAGAAATTATTAGCTTAAGTACGACAGCTGTCGGTAGGACAGACAAGCCACCGATGGAATACTTGTGCCCTGAAAAGACAGGATCAAAAGCACAAGAGCAATCGGTTTATTTTCCAGAGACAGGGTATATCGATACAAAAATCATCGAGCGGCAAAGTATTGATACTGGAGAGCGGATAAGTGGGCCAGCAGTACTCGTTGAGCATGGATCTACAACTCTTTTAGGGCCGGGAGATAGGATGGTTGTAGATAGAAGTGGCTCTTTGATTATTGAGGTTGGATAAGCGTTATTAGCTACCGAGTAATAATCGCCACGCTTTTTTCATGAATTTAACCGAATAATACAGCGCATGACCCCCATAGATCAGACCACTCTGACGGTTATTAATAACTATCTTACCGGAACCTGTCGAGAGATGGGCTTGGCAATGGTCCGAACCGCATATTCCCCAATGTTTAATGAAGCGTTGGACTTCTCCTGCGTGATCTTTAATCGAGCTGGTCGCTTGATCGGACAGGCTGAGTTTTGCCCATCGCAAATTGGTACGATCAAAGGCACAGTGGAGTGTCTTATCGATGTTGTGGGTTTCGATGCATTCAAACCCGGGGACATTCTTCTTACTAACGACCCCTATCATGGGGTTGGTCACGTTCCGGAATTTACCGTTCTGCGGGGAGTTTTCGGTAGCGATGGTAGCCTGATTTTTTGCGTGGCGAACTGCGCACACATGGCAGAACCGGGCGCAAAAGTGCCTGGGGGGCTGGCGGGTGATGCGACAGAGATTTACCAGGAAGGGCTGATTTTGCCCCCGGTTTGGCTTTATCGAAATGGAGTAGAAGTAAAGGATATATGGGCCATTATCCTGGCTAACCATCGTACTCCGGACTGCAGCCGCGGTGATTTATTAGCAATGGTGGGATCGTTGACCGTTGCTGACAAGCGTTTACATGAATTGCTAGAACACTATGGTGAAACGACCGTAGAGCAGGCAGCAGATGAACTCCTTGCGGTGGCCGAACGAAGAATGCGGTCTGAAATTGAGAAGATACCTGATTGTATCTACTGCAACGAAGATACGATTGAAGATGATGGCGTAGGTACGGAAAGTTACAAAATGAAGGTGAAAGTGACGGTAGACGGCTCAGTTTTGACTGCTGATTTCGATGGAACTGATCCTCAAGCGAGAGGGCCGATGAATGCGAACTATTCTGTAACTGCCTCCGCTGTCTATAACGCAATTCTTCACTTAACAGACCCCAACATTCCAAGAAATGATGGATGTTACAGGCCAATCAAAATAGAGGTGCCATTGGGTTCTATTCTGAATTGTAAGCACCCAGCAGCATTGGTTGGCGGTAATACGGAAATCAGCCCAAGGATTACGGACATGATTTTTGGCGCACTGTTGACTGCGCTACCTCAGATCGTGCCGGCTGGTATTGGGGGAACATCTTGTTGCTTCCTTTTTGGCGGCCATCATCCTGCCACAGGGGAGCCTTATGCCCACTTTCATTTTGAAGGAGTTGGATGGGGGGCTAGGCACGAGCAAGATGGAAACAACGTGGTAATCGTAATTAATGGAAACTGCATGGCAACACCCGTAGAGATTTTTGAAACAAGATTCCCCTTTATCGTTGAAAGCTATCGTCTCCTTGAGGACTCTGGAGGTGTAGGACAATGGCGCGGTGGCCTCGGAGGCGAGCGGATTTTGACGGTGAACGCGCCAGAGGTGACCGTGAGTGCATTATTCAACAGAACACAACTTGCGCCACCAGGTCGCAGTGGAGGGGGTGATGGAGCGAAAGCGGGTATCTACGTAAAACGACGTGAGGACGATAGATTTTTCACGTTTAAAGAGGTATTTAATACTGTTTCTGAAGCAAAATTTAGCGGAGTGACGCTGAAGAATGGTGACCAGGTCCGTCTTGTTTTTCCTGGGGGTGGCGGATTCGGTAATCCTAGTGATCGAGATCCAGAACTGATTCGACGCGACATAGAACTTGGTTTTATCTCAAAAGAGGCTGCAAACAGCGCGTACGGCGTTGGTCTCTAACTGTAGGGACTAAGCGTTGTTAGAAGAATTTTTATGCTAATCCAACACCGGTAACGGTAACATGACTAATGCTTTTGAAGTTATGCCGGTTGCCGCTGATCTTTTAAGTAAGATTTGCCTTGTGATCTGGGCAGCATGAGGTATCAGATCGACAGTCTCTGAAGCATTCCCAAAGGTCGGCGCGAAATTAGTAGTAACAGACCTGCGTTTCTCGTAGCAGATGCAGGACTTGGTAAAGGTCTCGAGTGGGCGGCTTCAGTCTCATCGAAATCTG
>JAKUTG010000083.1:0-9426 GCA_022447905.1 Pseudomonadales bacterium
TCTGTGCTTGGCCATGGGCACTATAGTTATGCAACACATACTGAGCATTCTCAATTCGGTTGGCATTATCGTCGTTATCAATGGAAGCTGAACTGCCGCGCAGCAACATACCCGGTTCCCTGAATTCGATGTTGCCTTCCATCAAAATGGTGTTTGCATCGCGATCGATATTGGTAACGAGGTCATTAATGACTGTGCGATATCCTTGCTGTACCACGACATCGCCCTCGATCGTAATTAGGTTCTGGGTTAGCTGTTGCAATCCCGTGTTTGCTCGGAATAAGGTCTCGGCGACAGCCGGATCTGCAGTAGAATCAGCCAGATCAGCAGCAGGATCAATGAAAGCGCCGCAACAATTATCGGGCACGTTCTCAAGCTGTTTTGTCGTCATAGATACTCTTGGTATCCAGTCCAGCGGGTGTGTGGTTAACGGTACTCTTATTTCCCCTCCAGTCGTTTCCGGTTCACTTGATAGGATTTCTTGGGCAGGCTCTTGTTGGGAGGAATCGGGAACGGTTTCGCGCTCTACTGTTTCGTCTTGGGAAATCACCTGCGGCAACTCAGGCTCGATTTCTTCGACAGTGCGTGAGAAATCTGCGTTGTTACTGTCGTAACGATCGGTGCGACCGGCCGTGCTTCCTTGAGAAGAAGGATCAGATCTTTCGCATACCCAACCATCACCGGGTACATTCGGGCGACAGGTATACTGCGGGGGTTGAGCCTCGGCTGTTTCTGAGAATGTAGCTAGTAGAATGCTGACAGAGAAAATCAGCGAGATTTCAGAAAAAAGGTAACGTTTTCTAAACGACATGTCTTCCCTAACCTGCTAATCCATTAAAAAGACTGGTAAAGGTAATAAACAATTCGTTGCTGAAACCGACTAACTGAATGATATGCAAGCTCCAGACTGTTACTAGGCGCATTGCAAGGGCATAATAATTCATTGCTGTTCGAATGCAAAGAGAACCTCAGACAAGCTTTAGCCAATGTTAATAAAGCGCCTATGACCGATTCCCGACGCAATCAATTAAGTCTTTGGACAAAAGGGGTACTAAGTCGGCTGCTACCGGAAGGTCAAGATGCAATAGCACTTGAAATGGTAAGTGGCGATGCTAGTTTTCGACGCTATTTCCGAGTTCGAGCGGGCACCGATTCCTTTGTGGCCGTCGATGCTCCGCCTGAGAATGAAGATGGTCGAACGTTTGAGAACGTCTCTAGCCTATTTCGACAAGCCGGGGTAGTTGTACCTAAAATCTATTCGGCAGATCATGAACGGGGGTTTATGCTGCTGAGTGATTTTGGAGATATTCTATACCATGACGTACTACGCGAAGCCCAGCAATTTGATCAGATCGAAGTAGCGGATAGCCTAATCCAGAGGGCTATTTCTTCCTTGCTTGCATTCCAGACAAGCATAGATAAAGGGACTCTTGGCCCCTATAATAGGCATGAGTTGCGTAAGGAGATGGCGTTATTCGAGGAATGGTTTTGTGAAGAATTTCTTTCGTTACCGCTGAGCCAGGGTATACGTGATTTAATTGACGAGACTTTTGGTTTTCTCGAAGATGCAGCGCTCGGGCAACCCGAAGTGGCTGTTCATAGAGATTACCATTCCCGTAACTTAATGGTCCTCGATCCTGCGATCTTCGGTGAAGAAGCTGGCCCCGGAATTATCGACTTCCAGGATGCGGTGTTCGGAGCCTATACTTATGATCTTGTGTCGCTGCTTAGGGACTGTTACCTAAATTGGTCGCCGGAACAGGTTGATAAATGGGCGACAGGGTACCTTGAGCAAGCCGGTGAAAGGGCCATTGTTCACGATGTGGATCAACAACAATTCTTTCGAGACTTTGATCTCATGGGACTGCAGCGCCATTTAAAGGTGATGGGCATCTTTGCTAGGCTGAATATAAGGGATAATAAACCATGCTATTTGGCCGATATTCCTCAGGTTATCCGTTATTTTTTAGAAGTAAGTCAGCGGTATAGAGAAATTTCCCCATTCGTGGACTGGTTTAATAAAGATTTGTTGCCAGTCGCGAGAACTAAACTCAATTTGGACTACTAATGCGCGCAATGATCTTGGCGGCTGGGCTGGGCAAACGTATGCGGCCCCTTACTACTAACGTACCGAAGCCACTGTTAAAAGTTGGCGACAAGACTCTTATTGAATATCAGATCGAGAGGCTGATGGCTGGTGGTATCACAAGCATTGTGATCAATCATTTCTACTTGGGTTCCATGATTGAAGAAGCCTTGGGCGATGGGTCCCGGTTTGGTATTGAAATTAGCTACTCAAAAGAGGCTGTGCGACTAGAGACAGCAGGAGGCATTATCAAGGCGCTCCCGCAACTCGAGGATGATTGCTTTATCATCGTTAATGCGGACGTTTGGACCGATTTTGATTTTTCTAAACTGGAACCAGTAGATGGGAAAAATTGGCTCGCCCATCTGGTGCTGGTTAAAAATGCCGAGCACCATCCACTAGGAGACTTTTATGTAGATAATGGGGGTAGAGTACATGAAGATCCTAGTACGCCAGATGAAAGTCTCACTTTTAGTGGTATCAGCGTCCTACATAAAAACTTGTTTTCTGGGTACCCGATTCAACCGCGTTCAGTGATTCCCCTATTAAAGGATGCCATGACGCATGATCGTGTTAGTGGAGAAGTCCACACTGGTCTCTGGATTGATGTGGGAACTCCGAAACGATTGAGGGAATTGTCTGCGCTCGTTTCCCGGGGCGGAGGCATTTGAATCATGTTGGATTTGCTCCGTAATCGAGCCTACAAGCGTGCCATCTTAGTGCGTCTTTCTGGCAATGATCCGCAGGCGGAAGTGCCGCCCGGCGGCAAAACGCAGCTACTTTTTAACATGACCATGTTTGCATTGATGGGCAGAGTCTCGAAACTTGATGGAGTGGTGACACAAGAAGAAATTGATTTTGCCACGAGTATTATGCAACAGCTTAGTTTTGACGCTTCCCAACGCCAACAGGCCGTACAATACTTTGATCAGGGTAAACGCCTTAATACGGATGTTATGCAATGTGTGCGGAACTTGGTGAGAACGATCGGGCCTAAGAGTGAGCTGGCAGATCTTTTTCTCAAGATTCAATGCCGACTGGCATACTCCAAGGGCGAGATGCGTCTTAAGGAAAAGATATTACTTCGGGATGTCGCTGAAGAGCTTGGATATGACAAGTACGAATTCATGGAAGTGTGTAAAAAAATGCAAAGTCACTTCGATTATTTGTGCTCCGAGCCACGGGGATTTTTAAAGCATGCGTATCGCGTTCTGCAACTCGAACCAGGAGTAGAGCATGGTGAGATTAGACGGGCTTACCTGCGTTTAATGTCGCGTTACCATCCAGATAAACTCATTAGGGAGAACCTTTCTGAAGAGACGCTGCAACAGGCGCAGGAAAAATCGCAAGCGGTCCGAGATGCTTACGAAACGTTGTGTGGCTACCGCAAGGTTCTCTGAAGGACAAAATGGCGCGCAGCCTGTACAATACGGGCCACCTGACTAGCTGTCCCGAACAGAACCTATGAAAGACCATCTGATTGCACCTTCCATACTGTCTGCTGATTTTGCACGGCTGGGCGAAGAAGTGAATGCAGTACTTGATGCCGGCGCCGATGTTATACACTTCGACGTAATGGACAATCACTATGTGCCCAATCTAACCATTGGGCCAATGGTTTGCCAGGCACTGCGAAACCACAATATTACTGCCCCTATTGATGTGCACCTCATGGTTACTCCAGTAGATCAGCTTATATTGGACTTCGCCAAGGCAGGGGCAAGTTACATCAGTTTTCACCCGGAAGCGACTTCACATGCTGATCGGTCTCTCCAATTGGTCCGCGATCAGGGGTGTAAATCTGGGTTGGTGTTTAACCCAGGCAGTCCTATCGATTGTCTCGAGTACCTGATTGAAAAGATCGACGTAATCTTGCTGATGTCCGTAAACCCAGGATTTGGTGGCCAGAAATTTATTCCTTCCACTCTTAAGAAGCTAAAGAAGGTGCGCAAACTTATCGATGATAGTGGCTACTCTATCCGTCTGGAGGTGGACGGCGGCGTGGGTGTTGAGAACATTGGGGAAATAGCCAATGCTGGCGCCGATATGTTTGTCGCTGGATCGGCAATTTTCCACAGTAAGGACAACTCAGCAACGATTACCGCGATGCGCGAAGAGTTAGGCAAGAAGCTCCACTAGACATGCTAAATGAGCAGAACCCTCCATGAACCAAGCGCAGTTCCAGGATCTCGCCAAGAAGGGCTATAACCGCATCCCCATAGTTCGCGAAGTGCTGGCTGACACTGAAACTCCACTCAGCACCTACCTCAAGCTGGGGAAAGGACTGCATAGTTATTTCTTTGAATCAGTCCAAGGGGGTGAAAAGTGGGGCCGTTATTCCATTATTGGCTTACCCTGCAACACAATCGTACGGGTACAAAATAACAAGGTTACGGTGGAAACCGGAGGCGAGGTTGTCGAAGAAAAGGAAACTAATGATCCGTTTGATTTTATTGCCGGATTTAAGAGCCGGTTCAAGGTGGCAGACCTCGCAGATAAGCAGCGCTTTTCTGGCGGGCTAGTAGGCTATTTCGCATACGATACCGTTCGCTTCGTGGAAACTCGCATAGGGTCGGCTGAAGGCATTGATGAAATTGATACACCTGATATCTTGCTGATGGTGTCCGAAGAAATTGTGGTCTTTGATAACCTAAGAGGAACGATTTCCTTCATTATAAATGTAAATCCAGCGGTTTCAGATGCCTATGAAAATGCCCAGCATAGGTTAGATCAATTACAGGCGGATCTAAAAAACCCAGCGGCACTTCCGGAGTTGAACGCGAGTAATACTGTTACAGAAAAAGATTTTCGTCATCACTTTAGACAGGAAGATTACGAGCGGGCTGTTAAACGCATAAAGGAATATATCGTTGATGGAGATGTCATGCAGGTGGTATTAGCTCAATTGATGTCTGTGAAATTTAGCGGTGACCCGATTAATGTTTATCGAGCTCTGCGGTACCTGAATCCGTCCCCCTACATGGTTTTTTTTGATCTTGGGGATCACCATGTCGTGAGTGCCTCGCCGGAGATTTTGGCGCGCGTAGAATCAGGTAAGATTACTGTGCGCCCGTTGGCGGGAACTCGCAAGCGAGGTTCCACTGATCTGGAAGACCTAGCACTTGAAAAGGAGTTGTTAGCGGATGCCAAGGAGATAGCAGAACATTTGATGTTGATAGACCTTAGCCGCAATGACTCTGGCCGTGTTTCTAAGATTGGCTCAGTGCATGTCACTCGCAAAATGTTCGTAGAACGCTATTCCCACGTAATGCACATTGCTTCGATTGTGGAAAGCGAAATCAGCGATGATAAAACGGCGCTTGACGTACTCAAGGCTACACTACCCGTTGGTACACTTAGCGGGGCCCCAAAAGTCCGTGCTATGGAAATAATCGATGAACTGGAACCCAACAAGCGAGGGATTTACGGCGGTGCTATGGGTTATCTGAGTTGGAATGACAACATGGACATGGCCATTGCGATTCGCACCTCAGTAATTAAGAATCAGACACTCTATGTCCATGCCGGGGCCGGGATAGTGGCTGACTCTTTGCCTGATAAGGAATGGGAAGAGACTCAGGACAAAGCAAAGGCGATAATGAAAGCCGTACAACTTGCGGAGCAATCACTTTGCCTATAATAAAATGTCAAGCCTCGGACGAACATCTGTTTGCCTCTTAAACATGTAATGCTTTCAGACGCAGTGTGCACGTTCTACCTTCACAGATCCCGGTGAAACAAGGCTATTGTCAGTAGCGCTTTTATTTAATTGTCGCAACTATTTGATGATGTACTAGGCACATCGTTTCCCAGTGCTAGTGATCACTTAGCCAGCTCAAGACAGAAGTAAGTTGTACTGATATGATTGGCTCTCGTAATTATTAGTGTTTCAGCAGGACTGAGCCGATGTTGTTAATGATAGACAATTACGATTCCTTTACATACAACGTAGTTCAGTACCTCAGTGAGTTGGGTGCAGACGTAAAGGTATTCCGTAATGACGCAGTAACTCTAGAAGAGATTGAAACAATGAAGCCCTCCCAGATTGTCATCTCGCCAGGGCCATGCACTCCCATTCAAGCTGGGATCTCTATGTCGGTGATTAGCCATTTTGCCGGTCAAATGCCAATCCTCGGAATTTGCCTTGGGCATCAGAGCATTGGGCAGGTCTTCGAAGGCAACATCGTGCGTGCGGGTAAGGTGATGCATGGCAAAGTTTCACCAATCCATCATATAGGCGAGGGCGTATTCGCAGGGATCGCTACTCCGTTTGCGGCGACACGCTATCATTCACTGGTAATCGAACGTAAGTCGGTACCGGACTGTCTCGAGGTAACGGCCTGGACAGAAGATGGTGATGGAAACTGTGAAGAGATAATGGGTGTTCGCCACAAAAAGTTGCCAGTCGAGGGTGTGCAATTCCACCCGGAATCCATTTTAAGCGAGCATGGGCACAAATTGTTAAAAAATTTCCTGACGGCTGGTACCTGATAGAGACTTAACAATCACGGAGAAATATGTTGGATATCAGAGAAGTTATTAAGCATGTCACCAGCGGGAACGATCTTGAAAAAAAACAGATGATATCTGTTATGCGAAGTATTATGTTAGGACGGACTACCGACGCTCAGAATGCGGCATTTTTAGTGGGGCTGCAAATGAAAGGGGTAAAATCCGATGAGCTTCTCGGCGGAGCTACAGTGATGCGAGAGCTGTCGACCAAGGTAAATGTCGAACCCGGTCCGCACCTTGTAGATACCTGTGGGACTGGTGGCAGTGGTTCCAACAAATTTAATGTATCGACTGCGGCGGCAATTGTAGCTGCCAGTGCTGGCGCCAGAGTGGCTAAGCATGGCAACCGCGGAGCAACTAGTACCAGTGGGAGCGCTGACGTGCTGGAAGCGGCGGGTGTGAGGTTAACGCTCGAGGCAGAGCAGGTCGCTAAGGCGATTGAACAGATTGGTGTGGGATTCATGTTTGCGCCGGCTCATCATAGTGCTATGAAGCACGTTATTGCCGCTCGCAAGGAAATCGGTGTAAGAACTATTTTTAACTTGTTAGGCCCTCTCACTAACCCTGCTGGTTCACCCAACCAGATTATTGGAGTTTTTGATCCGGTATGGATACCAATTTTTCTAGAAGTGTTGCGCGAGCTTGGGAGTAATCACGTGATGATTGTCTCTGCTGATGATGGCCTCGACGAGATTAGCATTGCTTCAGAAACGCAAGTTGGAGAATTAAAAGGCGGGGAAATTACTACCTATACTATATCGCCTAGCGATTTCGGAATTGAGCAATATCCTGACTGCAGCAGTTTACAGATCAACAGTGCCGAAGAAAGTCTTGTCATGCTTAAACAGGCCTTTGCGAACGAGAATCAGGCAGCTGCAGAGATCGTCGCCCTGAATGCCGGTGCTGCAATATACGTAGCCAATCTCTGTGAAGATTTATTGGCGGGTGTTACTAAGGCCAGGGAAGTACTAGAGAGTGGAATAGCGCAGGAGAAGTTCGATCAACTGGTGCAATTTACCCAGATGGCGGATGGCTAGCAACGTGGCTCGGGCATCAGTTCTCGAAGAGATTCTGGCGCATAAACGCACAGAGGTTAACGCGGCGAAGACTGCCGTATCGCAAACGGAGCTGGAGGCAAGACTAGCCCATACAGGCAAGACAAGAGGATTTGCCCACGCAATCCGCAACCGTATTGCGCAAAAAAAGCCCGCCATTATTGCCGAAATAAAAAAATCGTCGCCGTCAAAGGGCCTTATTCGGGAAAATTTCAAGCCTGCTGAACACGCCGAAGATTATGCTAATAATAGAGCTACGTGTCTTTCTGTTCTTACCGATCAAAAATATTTCCAAGGGCGCGATGAATATCTACAACAGGCGCGTGTTGCTTGCCAACTGCCTGTTATAAGGAAAGACTTTATTATCGACCCTTACCAAATTGCTGAATCCAGAGTATTAGGAGCGGATTGTATTCTTCTGATTGTTGCGGCCTTACAACATTCGCAATTAGTTGATCTAGTCGATTACGCGCAAGAGATTTCAATTGACATACTGGTTGAAGTTCACAACCGGCTAGAACTAGAGCAGGCACTGGAGCTGAAAACAGAACTTTTGGGTGTCAACAATAGAGACTTACATACCTTTGAAACGGATATTGGCGTTACGTTGGAGCTTGCGGCGCATATACCAAACGATAAACTTATAATTACTGAGAGCGGGATTAATTCTCGAGAAGATGTTGAAACTATGCTCTGCAATGGCATCTATGGATTCCTTGTTGGCGAGTCATTTATGAGCTCAGATAAACCTGGAGAGAAACTGAAAGAACTCTTTTTCCAATGACCACTCCAGAGTGGATATACGTTCCGTGTCTGCTCACACTGAAAAAGAGTATTGCTCAATTGATTGTTACAATTCATAAATTGCAGGAGTCAAGGAGCAAGACAGAAGGCGAGCAAAAAACGAAAACGTTTAACATAACATTTTTAGTAGAGAGCAATTATGGAAGTGCGAGTTAACTGGGTTGAAGACGTAATGTTTGTCGCTGAGTCTGAGACGGGGCATTCAGTTGTACTGGATGGTGCGCCCGAGAGCGGCGGCAGGAACATGGGCATGCGCCCCATGGAACTTATGGCTTTGAGCGTAGGCAGTTGCTCTTCCTACGATGTGGTAACTATTCTGCGAAAAGCTCGGCAACAAATTACCAGTTGCGAAGCCAAAGTGACAGCGCAAAGGGCTGATGCTATACCTGGTGTATTTAAGTCAATTCATCTCCGTTTCAGAATAGCTGGTAAAAATCTGAGTGAGAAGCAGGTAGAGAGAGCGATCGAGCTGTCGGCAGAGAAATATTGCTCAGCTTCGATTATGTTGAAAAATGCGGGGGTGGAAGTAACGCACGACTTTGAAATTGTTTCAGTAGAAGCAACTGACTAAAAAGCTATATGTGGTAAGTTGTCTTCTTCATTAGTTGTGACATCGCGTTCATGGCCTGTCGAATGGCTATTGGCGGTTCGAGGCCTCCAGCTTGCCTAGCGGTTTCCTCATGATGCTTCTCATCGGCAATCATCTGCTTGAGGATAGCCCTGCTCTTGTTATCCTGTTTCGGAAGCTTTGAGAGATGATCTTCAAGGTGTTCACACACCTGGTGCTCGGTTTCGGCAACGAACCCAAGACTCCATTTGTCACCGGCCAATCCAGCTGCAGCTCCCACGCCGAACGACAAGGCATACCACAAAAAATTCAAAACACTCGGACGGCTGTCGAGTTCCGTCAGTCGCTGTTCACACCAAGCTAGGTGGTCGACTTCTTCTTCGGCGGCTTGCTCCATAGAC
>JAKUTG010000084.1:0-9127 GCA_022447905.1 Pseudomonadales bacterium
ATCGCCACCAACAATCCATATACTGCGGCGCACCAGATGGTCAGCAATTGACAGCAGGTTCTTGGCTCGGGGATCGTCGTTCATGCGCTCCAGTTTTCTTTTCAGGATCACCAGACGTTCCCGCTGCGCGCAAATTTGAGATTCCAACTTCTGTGGCGCATTGATTAGGTCTTCACCTAATTGAGAACCAATTTCATCCCGAAGGGCTTCCAATTCCTTCTTTGCAAGGTCCAAGTGTTTGTCGGCAGTGATACGATAACCGAATCCAAATTCAGCATTATCCTCAAATAGAGAGTTGGACCAAGCCGGGCCTCTTCCGGCTTCATTCTTGGACCAAGGAGTGGTCGGCAAGTTACCACCAAATATCGATGAACACCCGGTCGCATTAGCTACCATCAGACGATCACCGAACAACTGAGTGATTAAACGTAAGTAAGGAGTTTCACCACACCCGGCGCAGGCACTTGAAAATTCGAACAGAGGCTCTAGGAACTGTACCCCACGCACGTTAGAAAAATCTACACGGGCACGATCGTTGTAAGGAATACTATCAAAGTACTCAACTCCTATTTTTTCTTCCCGCAAATACTCGTAATGCGGCAGCATGTTAATGGCACGCGGTCCGTTTGGTGTCTCGGTACGTACCGGGCAAGCATCGACACAGACACCACATCCAGTGCAGTCCTCGGGATAAACTTGCAGTGTGTACCGGGTTTCAGGAAAGCCCCGCGCTTCTACGCCCGCGCTCTTGAACTCCTCGGGCGCGTCCACCAAAGTGTCCTTATGATAAAATTTTGCACGAATAGTCGCATGCGGGCACACCATTACGCAGTTCCCACACTGGATACAGACATCCGGTTCCCACACTGGGATAGTCTGGGCTAAGTTCGATTTATCATAGCGAGTTGTACCTGTTGGGTAGGTCCCATCGGGTGGCAAAGCACTCACCGGTATCAGATCTCCACGCCCCTTCATCATTTCCATCGTGACTTCCTGCACAAATTTGGGCGCTCGCTCTTCTGCCGGATTGGCTTGCATTTCTTCTTCAGCATCCATCGTATTGGGAATATCAATCTTCTGCAGATTTTCTAAGGCCTTGTCAATCGCATCAAAATTCTTTTGCACGACTTCCGGCCCCTTACTCGTGTAGGTTTTTTCAACAGATACCTTAATCTTTTCGATGGCTTCTTTACGCGGCAGTATTCCTGAGATTGCGAAGAAACAGGTCTGCATGACAGTATTGACTCGCCTTCCCATACCCGCAGCACGGGCCACCTTTGCAGCATTTATGGCATAGAAGTTTACTTTCTTCTCTATCATCTGACGTTGTATGTGACTTGGAATACGATGCCAAATGTCATCCGCTTTATGAGGGGCATTCAGGAGAAATGTGCCTCCTTTTTCCAAATGTTTCAACATGTCAACTGATGCCATGTAAGGATAGTTATGGCATGCAATAAAGCTAGCGTTCTTTATTAACCAGGGGGAATCAATGACGTCTGGCCCAAAACGCAAATGTGAAACAGTTTGGGATCCAGCTTTTTTCGAATCGTAGAAAAAGAATCCCTGCGCCTGAAGATGTTCTTCTTTACCGATAATCTTGATGTTATTTTTCGCAGCACCTACAGTTCCATCTCCACCTACCCCAAAAAACAGACAGCGCTTAACCGAATCTGGTTCTATATCCAGATCATAATCGTAATCGAGGCTTGTATGGGAAACATCATCAGTAATACCTATCGTGAATCCGTTCTTGGGGTTATTACCAGCCAGTTCCTCAAAAATACGCTTGACCATCGCCGGCGTAAATTCCTTGCTCGATAGACCATAACGACCGCCAATGATTTTCGGCATTATCGGTAACAAGCCACCGGCGAATGCCTGGCTGATCTGGGTGACTACATCGAGATACAAAGGCTCGCCCGCAGAACCAGGTTCTTTTGTACGATCCAGTACTGCTATATGTTCTGCAGTCTTGGGCAATGCCGTAAGGAAATGCTCGGTACTGAAAGGACGGAAGAGCCGCACTGCTAGAACGCCAACTTTTTCACCCTGTTCCAACAAGATATTCGCCATGGCTTTAGCCGTCTGCACACCGGAACCCATCAGGATTAAGACACGCTCTGCATCATCGGCGCCAAAGTAGTCGAACAGCTTGTATTCGCGACCAGTTATCTCTGCGAGACGATCCATCTCTTCCTGGACAATAACCGGTACCTGGGAGTAATAGGGATTTACAGTTTCACGTGCCTGAAAATAGGTATCAGGATTCTGGGCGGTGCCCCGCATTACCGGCTTGTCCGGATTTAGCGCACGGCTTCGATGTTCCCAGACATATCGATCGTCCATCATTTCACGAATTTCGTGGTCGCTAAGCAACCAGATTTTGTTAAGTTCGTGGGAAGTCCGAAAACCATCGAAGAAATGAATAAACGGTATGCGTGCCCGCAAGGTGGACACCTGTGCTACTAAGGCCATGTCCTGAGTTTCCTGCACAGAGTTAGAAGCCAATTGCGCGAAACCCGTTGCGCGTACGGCCATAACGTCCGGGTGATCCCCAAAAATCGACAAGCCATGCGCCGCTAATGAACGAGCTGCAACGTGGAAAACTGTTGATGACAATTCACCGGCTATCTTGTACATGTTAGGGATCATTAACAACAAACCCTGGGATGAAGTGAAGGTAGTGCTAAGGGCGCCGGTCTGTAATGCGCCGTGCACCGTCCCAGCCGCACCACCTTCACTCTGTAATTCAACAACAGTCGGGATATTCCCCCAGATATTAGTTTGGCCCGAAGCGGCCCAGAAATCAGCCAGCTCGGCCATGGCTGATGACGGTGTTATAGGAAATATTGCACAGACCTCGTTTGTCTTGTAAGCGACACGTACAGTAGCCTCACTGCCGTCCATGAGTATTTTCTTTTCATTGTTTTTCTTACTTATATCCAACTGATTTTGGTTTATGGCTTCTGGCTTATTCAAACAGTTTCCCTTTCTTTATTTCTAAGGGCTAGGATGCGAGTATCATCCGCGGGGGCCATTTCAATGGCGTGACAAGGACACTGAAGGAAGCAAGCGCGACACCCGACGCACAGATCATAGTTGTACTTGTAACGCTTACCCTTGCCTAATTTAATAACGGCATTTTCAGGGCAGGCACCGAAGCAACCGTCGCATTCAAAACAGTTTCCGCAAGAGTAGCAGCGCTGTGCTTCGAACACGGCCTGCTCTTCTGTTAGCCCCGTTATAACTTCATCAAAGCCACTGACACGCTGTTCCATTTCGATGGTCGGTTGAACTGATACATTAGCATCGGTCTTGTACCACAGCTGTAACTTCTCATATTCCACCAACGGATGTTTGTCTGGAGGTACATAGCTTTTACCAGTCAGGTATCCGTTAATATAACGCGCCGCTTTCTTGCCATGACCGACTGCGAAAGTAATAGAGCGTTCATCAGGCACCATGTCACCACCTGCAAAGATGCCCGGGTAACCGGTCATAAAACTATCATCAACGACAACGGTACCATCTTCTTTCAAATCGACTCCGGGCGCCCCCTTCAACAGATCGGAATCAATGTCCTGGCCAAGAGCGAGAATAAGTGAATCTGCTTCAAGTGTATCGAATTCACCAGTAGGTTGCGGGCGGCCATCCTTATCAAGTTTCATCCGCTCGATTGTGATTGTAGTACTGTCTGTGTCCATTTCTTTGATAGTACTGAGCCAGTTAATCTTGACACCTTCCTCCTCAGCCTCTGTAGCTTCGAAGTCATAAGCAGGCATATGCGCACGATCACGTCTATAAATAATCATGGCATCCGTTGCTCCGAGGCGCTTAGCCGTGCGCGCTGCGTCCATGGCTGTGTTACCCCCACCATAAATTGCAACACGCCGACCAATAATTGGTTGTTCTCCGGATTCCATCCCTCGTAGAAAAGTTACCGCGTCCAGAACCTTGCTTGCATCACGCGCGGGAATATCGGTGCGTTTGCTTATGTGTGCCCCAACACAGACAAATACTGCATCGAAAGCGCCTTCTTCTTTCTCAGTCACAGCGCTTTCTACCTTATGATTCAGAGAAAGTTTTACGCCCATCTTTACCACTCGTTGCACTTCGCCATCGAGAATATTACGGGGTAATCGGTATGCCGGGATGCCGTAGCGCATCATGCCACCTGGTTCAGGCCCAGCTTCACGAATCTCAACGTCATGGCCAAATAACCGTAAATGGTAGGCCACAGACAATCCGGCTGGCCCTGCTCCGACAATTAATACCTTAAAACCGGTGTCTTCATTTCCCTGTGCAGGCATCCATCCCATCTCTAAAGCCTTATCCCCAAGAAAACGCTCTACAGCATGTATGCTTACCGCGCCATCGACGGGTTCGCGATTACAGACAGGCTCGCAGGGGTGATAACAGGCCCGGCCATGAATTGATGGCATAGGGTTGTCACGCATAATAATCTGCCAAGCTTCTTCGTGGTGTCCAGCTTGTGCTTTATCGAGCCATTCCTGAATATTTTCACCGGCAGGACAGCCATGATTGCAAGGCGGAAGAAAATCCTGATAAACGGGGAGCATCTCCGGTACTGCCCCAGTGCCAAGGCTCTGGGTCAGGTCTGGTGGGGTAGTCATATCTGTTTTTTCCACAGTCATCCCAGTAGCACACCCCCTTATATTTTTAGTCTTGTAGTTTTACTATTTTTAGCCGTAACTGTCACTAACACATTTCCGATTTATCTATAATTTTATGAGAAAATTAGTGTCATATTTTCCTAAAAACCTTGTACTATTTAAATCAACGGCCCATTGTTAGACCATCTCATTGTAAGGTAAATTCCGTTTAATCATTCTTTTCCTGGGATTTTTTGAATGCGTATATTGATACCCCTTGCCTGCCTTGTATTGTCCCTGAGCTGCCAAGCACAGGACGCCAAAATGATGCAGGCAATCCAGATCCAGGAGTTTGGCGATCCACAAGTCCTGCAAGTTAAAGAAATTTCGATACCCGCTCCTGGGCCAGGAGAATTGCTGCTTCGCGTGCATGCGGCTGCTGTAAATCCCGTCGATACATCCATAAGGGCGGGCCGAGCAGGTGGATTATCTGGTGCCGAACTTCCTTACGTACCTGGATTTGACGCCAGCGGTGTTGTAGCAGCGATTGGCTCGGAGGTCGACCATTTCCAAGTAGGTGATGAAGTCTTTGCTATGCTGAATCTGCGACGCGGTGGAGCCTATGCCGAGTACGCTATCGTCCTCGAAGAAGAGGCTGCGCCCAAACCCCCGCGTGTAAGTCATGTCGAAGCGGCGGCTATACCTTTAGTAGCGCTCACTGCCTGGCAAGCACTGTTTGATGTAGCAAAACTACAAAAAGACCAAACAATTCTCATTCATGCCGGTGCCGGCGGTGTTGGCTCGATAGCGGTTCAACTCGCCAAATGGCGCGGTGCACGGATCATTGCCACCGCGTCCGATTACAATCATAACTTCCTGCGAGAACTTGGCGTCGATATTCCTGTGGACTATCGCACGCAAAACTTCGAAGACTTTGCCCGTGATGTAGATGTTGTATTGGACCCGATTGGAGGTGACACACAGGTGCGTTCTCTGCAAACTCTCAGGGAAGACGGTATTCTGGTTTCCATTGTGGGCCTGACATCAGAAGGCAGAAACCCTTCCCGCAATGTACGCGCTACATCAATACTAGTTCAACCGAATGCAGACCAGCTCTCCCAGATAGGTGAATTGATTCAAAATGGAACAATCAACCCGATTGTGAGTTATCGATTCCCTCTCGAACAAGCTCCGCTGGCCCATGAACAAAGCCAAACCAGAAGAACCCGGGGAAAAATAGTAATTGAAGTTGATTAAAACTGAACGGCTCGGGTCAAATTTTTCTCAAAACTTCGGTCTTTCTAGTTAGCTCTGGGCCGGTGGTTACAATCTAAGCGCTATTAACTCGCCCGAATACCCTCCTCCGCTCACAGCAAGCACAATGTACTGTTCACCGTTCAGCATGTAAGTCATTGGCGAGCCACTCTGTGGCGCGGGTAATGCCACCGCCCCAACCTCAGTACCCGTTGCCTTGTGATAAGCCCTTAACATTGCCCGCCTCACTCCATTCTCATCAACTGTCAGTTCTCCTTCACCTGCAATTAACAAAGACTTAGTAACCAATGTGCCTACTGACGCGTTCTGACCGGTACGCGGCAAATCAATGCCCTCTAGCATAGGATGCTGGGCAACCCTGTCAGGCGTCTGACCATGTGGTATTTGCCAAGCTATTGTTCCTTGCGTTAAGTCTATGGCGGATATTACTCCATAAGGAGGTTTGAGGAGAGGCAGCCCCTGCACCCTTATCCCGATTGGTGGAATTCCCCTAGACGACTGGGGTCGTCGGCGCTGGGCAGGACTAAACTCAGTGCGCCCTCCTCCTACAGAAGAACCCGCGCCCACTGAAGTCCGCGGTCCTGTTGCCGCATTACCCTGAATATAAGCCATATCCGATTGGCCAGGGTACGGCGGCACCACTGCTAGCCCTGTTACCGAGCTATTTGACGATACATAAAGGATATTGGTTTCCGGATCATATGAACCTCCTGGCCAGTTCGTCCCGCCACCGGTAGCCGGTGCCATTAATATGCCAAGTGGGCCATCGATATTACTTACCACAGGGGGAGTGAATATAGGACCAAGCTTATACCAACTGGCTATTTCGAGAGCCTCTGCCCTTAATCCTGGAGTGAAGTCGATCAAATCATTTTCGGTTACACCTTGACGATCATATGCAGGTGGCCTAGTTGGAAATGGTTGTGTAGGTGAATACCATTCGCCAGGTACATCACCGATCTCAACCGGCCGCTCCTCAATTGGCCATATGGGTTCACCGGTAACCCGATCAAACACGTATAGAAATGCTTGCTTGGTAGGCTGCGCAACAATCTTGCGCAATTGGCCATCAATCACCACATCTGCCAGTATCGGTGCACACGGAATATCGTGGTCCCAGATTCCATGGTGCACTAGTTGAAAATGCCATTTTCGCTCACCAGAATGCAGGTCAACCGCTAATAATGATTCTGCAAATAGGTTGTCTCCAGGGCGGTAACCACCATAGTAGTCTCCGGTGGCTGTTTCGACAGGTAAATAAACAGTTTCCAGTTCAAGATCAACAGATATCTGAGCCCATACCCCTGTGTTGCCTGTATAGGAACTCGAATCATCCAACCAGGATTCGTTACCATACTCACCCGGCAGCGGTATGTTGTGAAAGATCCAGAGTCTTTCCCCGGTGCGCACATCGAAACCTCGCGCATAGCCCTTTACATTCTCGCGGCTCCGGGGATTACCGCCGGTGCGATGGGCCGCCCCTACGATAATTACGTCTTTTGCGACAATGGGCGTGGCATGTAAACCTATTTCTCCTGTGACTAGATCAATCTGTTGATCGGCATTCTGTTTCAAATCTACTACGCCATTATTTCCGAAGTCGCCTACCGGTAAACCAGAGTCCGCGTGCAGTGCCACCATCTGGTACCCCGGTGTAACGTATATAACCGTGGATTCGTCTTCGTTCTGCCAAAAGGCAAGACCTCTACCTGATAGCTGGCGTGGCGCGAACGCACCCCGTTCTCCCTCATCCATGCTGTATTTCCAAAGCAATTCACCAGTTTCAGCATCCAGGGCGACCACGGCGCGACGTGATCCGGCTGTCGTGTAAATAATACCGCCCACCATTAACGGGGTAGCCTGGAACCGATACTCAGGTGTTGGGCCGAGATTATCGGTCTTGAAGCGCCAGGCAACCTCCAAATCTGAGAAATTGCTGGCATCAATCTGATCTAAAGCAGAATAGCGCGTGTGCCCCAGGTCGCCTCCATATGTTGGCCACTGCCCGTCTGGCGCTCCGTATTGGGCGAAGACTGAACTGGAGAACAAGCACAGCATTAGCAGCATACGCATAGGGATGTTTGTCATGATTAGCTCGTTATTTTGACTATAGAAAATAAGTAAATTGTTTGTTTATCTATAAGCTTGCATCGAGTCTAGCATAGAATTTTCCTGCCCATCAGCTATGTTGCCGCGCCGCTCACACATTATAGGAAGGAGAGACATCTCCTTGAATTTGCAGTAATATCACTGGGATTAAGGGCTTTTGAAGAGCCGTACGCAGATGCCGAAATTATCGTCAGCCAATTTATTCCTTGTCGTTTGCACGACCGTAATTCCAGCTGTGACTGGTGCCCAGCAAATTGATTTGTCCCAACAGACCTGGTCAGCTGAAGTCATTCGTGATCACGGACAGCCGGTTATTCCTCTATTCGATGGTTGGTATCCCAATGAGGACGGTACTAGCACTATGTGCTTTAGCTACTTCAATATGAACAGGGAGGAAGCTGTTGATATCCACCTGGGTAAGAATAACTATTTGAGTGACGACCGTTTCAAAGCATTGGTACCAACACACTTCGACCCCTTGCCACCACGTTATCGCCATGTGTTCTGTGCCTTTACCGTCACTGTACCGGAAGATTTTGGACAGGATGAAAGAATTACCTGGACCTTGACTAGTAATGGCCAAACACTAAGCGTACCCGGGAAACTGATAGCTCCTTATGTACTGGATGAACCTGCCTCCCATGGCCGAGGTAACTTAGCGCCCCTAGTCAAATTGTCACCGAATGGTCAGAATATCCGTGGCCGTACTGGCATTCACACACGCCAACCGATAGCGACTAGCGTCGGGGAAAGTCTGACGCTGACTGCTTGGATTGAGCACCCAAACGAAGAGGTATGGGTAGGTTGGTCTCATCATAGTGGTCCCGGCAAGGTAAAATTTGATCAAAAAGAACACCAGGTACTCACTTCAGAGGGTTCGACACAGGTACAGGCTACCTTCAACGAACCGGGTGAATACGTTGTGCGTATGCAAACCATAGACAGTATCTCAGCGTTCGATTTTTTCTGCTGTCATACAAACGCTTTTTTTCATATCAACGTGAGCAACTAAATGGGAGCCGCGCATGATTCGTTTTAAATATCTGTTTCCTTTCAAACTAAATATGTTCCTGCTGACGTTTGCATTACCAGCTCTCGCACAGGATGCTCCGACTTATTCAAGGGAC